>DNWZ01000612.1 GCA_003506095.1 Planctomycetaceae bacterium
TGGCGGCTGATTTGCGGACTCTTATCGTCCATCCGCTGGCGCACCTCTTCGATCGTCGGCAACTCGAACGTCAGCGCCGCGTGCTCGAACCGCGGATCCGCGTTTTGCGTGATCGGCCGCATCGGCCCGGCCGCGATTCGCGACACTTCGGCCATGATCGCGTTGCCGTGCGCGACCGCGAACTCCAGCGCCCCGCGCGGCTCGGGATTCGCGTCGGCCCCACAACCGATCGTCGACAAGGCCACCATTCCCGGCGAAGCCGCTTCGAGCGCTTCCGAAGCGAACCCCGACCAATCGCCATTGATTCGATAATGATCGCCCGACAGAGTGGTCCCGTGACAGGCATAGTTAAAGACGACGCCACGAACGTTGCCGTCGTGGTCGCTGATCCTCAGCACCGGCAACGCATGATCGACCGGTCCGTCGGGCTGGACACCGAACGCGGTCCATCGGCCGCCGGTCAACACGCGTCGATTGGCCGCAAATGTCGCCATGCCGACTTCGTAATCGAGCATGGCGGGCTTGAGATCGCCGATCGCAGCGGCCACGGCATCGCCGACCGCAGCGATCAATCGCGACTTGTAACGCAGCCCTGCGGCGCGTTCCTCGTCGGTCATCGGAGTGGAGAAAATGTTCGACAGTTCGCTGATCAGATCGGGTCCGCAGTGCGTGTGTGTGCTGGTCAGGACGATATTTTGGCGTGGTGTGGCGAACCTTTGCTCAATTTTGCCATTGATCTGTCGGGCCAGCGATCCTGGCAGCCCGATTGTGTCGATAGCAACCAACAGCAGGGTATCGCGGTGATCGTCACCGGTCGCTTCGGGCAGGCTTTGGTGGCGAAGTGCGACGCAGCGGACCGAAAGCGGCGAATCGACGCCTTCGCTGGGGCGATTTCGGTTGCCGTAGCCCGCCATTCGGACCGGCTCAGTGGGTGTGATATCGACCTTAGATGCCCCTGCCCGCCAAGCCTGGTCATTCGCATTGACGTGGCTAGGGCTGGTAGTCAAAACCGAAGTAACAAGTCCTGCGATGATTCGCAAAAGGGACGATTTTGGTATGGAAAACGCGAAAGATTTCGGCATAGGTAACGCTTAACGGCTGAATTGCCAAACAGATTTTCGGACAGGCTTTCCGATTGGCTTAAGGTAAGTGCGAAAGCCTCTTTATGACGTTGACTTGATTGCACCGCAAGAAAATTAGAACCAGATAAAGAGCCTAATCGAACCGGGGTGTTGAGCCTTCGGGGGCGGCTCAATTTCGGTACGAGCAGCAGACCCAAGTCGATTTTCACGAAAACGGAGTTTTTTCGATGGTGAAGCCAAGACATGGCGAAACATTGGTAAGACCGATGCAACACGTTTGCAAAGACTGGATTTACGCAATATGATTGCCGAAAAACTTGTCGTCTGTATGCGGTTGCTCTGTGACGAAAGGGCGAATAACTTTTTGTAGTAATCGGCGTACACGTCGATCGGCAAGTATCCGTCGTGCGAATGGGCCTACTGCACGAGACAACACTGTGGTTTTGCCCTCTGGGGCTTAAGACGAGACGAAAAACATGATCATACCGGCAGTCGAAATGACGTCATCCAAACGTGATCTCGAAGCCGTTGCATGGCTTTTTGAACAATTGTTGCTCGAAGCCGGGCGGTCTGCGGATCGAACGAAAGTTCGTCGAGCGTTAGAGGAGGCGGCCGAAGCGTGGCCGATGGGAACCGACGATCGTTGGTGGAAGTGGCTGTACGAGACCAGTCGCAGCCTTGGGATTCGCTGCAAGGTGATCGATTGTACGTTCAGCCAGATGGGCGAACTGGCTCGCGAAGGGGCGCAGATCATCACTTGCGTTGGCCCGGAGCGGCAATGGAAGGCGATCGATGGCACGAAGGGGCGCCAATTTCACGTTTTGGCGCCGCTGTTGGACAAGAATCGCGTCTGGATGTCGCCTGGCAAGTTGAAAGACATGCTGGGGATTTGCGAACGCAACGATTTAGTTCGGTGTTTGGTGATTGAACCTCGGTTGGTGGGAACCGACCAAGACGCGCTGGACATAAACGAGCGGACGCCACTGCGTCGGATTCTGGCGTTGTTGGGTGCCGAATGGAACGACATTTGGATCATCTTGGTTTTTTCGGCGATCACCGGCGTGCTTGCCTTGGCCACGCCGCTTGCTGTTGAATCGCTGGTCAGCACGGTATCGTTCGGGCGGTTGCTGCAACCGGTCATCGTCGTGGCGATCATGCTGTTTATGTTTCTAGCATTTTCCGCCGCGATTGTCGGTTTGCAAACGTATGTCGTCGATATTATCCAGCGGCGATTGTTCGCACGGATTCTGGCTGACCTGGCATACCGTTTACCGCGTGTCGAAGTTGCTGCGGTGGATGGGCAAGATAAACGAGAGTTGGTCAATCGTTTTTTTGATATCGTGACGGTTCAAAAAGCGTGTGCGACGCTGCTTTTGGACGGCATTTCAATGGCACTGTACACCGTCATTGGTATGCTTGTCCTGTCGTTTTATCATCCCTGGTTGCTGGGCTATAACGTCGTGTTGCTAGCAGCGCTCGCGTTTGTTGTTTTCGTACTTGGTCGCGGCGCGGTGTATACGGCAACCAAAGAATCCAAGTGGAAGTATAAATCAGCGGCTTGGTTGGAAGATTTGGCTGCGTGTCCGACAACGTTTCGTTATCAGGGGGCGGCGGAGTTTGCATTGGACCGCGCCGATCGGCTGGCGTTCGAGTGGATTAATCTTCGGCGTGATCACTTTCGTATCCTTTTTCGCCAAATCATCTTCTCGCTGGGGACCCAAGCGATCGCCAGCACGGTATTGCTGGGGATTGGCGGATGGTTGGTCATTTCAGGCCAGTTAACGCTTGGGCAACTGATCGCCGCAGAGTTGATCGTGGCGGTGATCGTCGGATCGTTTGCCAAGTTGGGCAAGTATATGGAAGTCTATTACGACTTGATGGCAGCGATCGACAAGCTTGGCATTTTGTTCGACCTTGAAATTGAGCGTCAGGACGGTTTGTTGCACTTTCCGTCGGATGGCCCTGCGAGTGTGGTGATCAGTGAATTGAGTTACGAAGGATGGCCGGGGCAACCTGGCATTGCCGGCTTGAACATGGAGATTTTGCCGGGTGAGCGGTTGATGTTGTGTGGACCAAGTGTCGGTGGCAAAAGCCACTTATTGGATTTGCTGTTCGGCCTGCGTTGTCCCAAAGCGGGGCACCTTTCGATCAACGGTGTCGACCCACGCGATCTGCGTCCTGACGCGCTGCGTCGCTCGGTCGCCCTGATTCGAAACGTCGAAATCTTTCACGGAACGATCGCGGAAAACGTACACTTAGAACGTTCCGAAGTGACCACAAATGACGTTCGCGATGCATTGGACCAAGTGGGCCTGTTAGAAGAAGTTTTGCGATTGCCAAATGGGTTAGAAACCGAGTTGATTCACGACGGTTACCCTTTAACATCAGATCAAGCACGTAAGTTGATGTTGGCTCGAGGAATCGCTGGTCAGCCTTGTTTGTTGCTCATCGACGGAGCCGTCGACGCCCTTTGCGACGAAGACTTAGAACAAGTGATGTCGGTGCTGATCGAACCGTCGCAGCCTTGGACGCTCGTCATGGCAACAGGCCGTGGCGACGTCGCCGCAGTTGGCACGCGAACCAAATTGCTCGGTAAAGACACAACAAAACGACTCGCGGTCAGTCATTTGGTAGCCTCCAAATCGATCGATGACCCGCTGATCGATGGGGAGTGAGAAAACCATGGCTGAAAACCGATTGACAACCGTCAGGCACACATCCGTGCCGGCCCGCAGAACGCCGCTGGCGCCGATCGCTTACAGCGAAACCGTGATGCCGGCGCTCCGCTTAGTCCGGTCGTCGCGAACCGCAAAACGAATATCAAACGTGTTGGTCGGATTGCTGGTGGCAACCATTTGTTTGATGACCATGGCGCCCTGGCAACAGACCGTATCGGGCACAGGCAGCGTCCTAGCGTTTGCCCCCGACAAACGCCAACAAGTCATTCAATCGCCGATCACCGGACGAATCCATCGTTGGGGGGATGGGATCACTGAGAATGCAAGAGTCAAATTCGGTGACGAAATCGCGGAGATCCGCGACTTGGACGAAGGCTATGCCGGTCGTTTGGAAGACGGACTTAGGAACCTACAGCAAGGTGTCGCCGCCTCCGAACAATCGCTCGAGGCAAACAAACGCGTTTACGCTGCCGCGCTAACGATCGTCGATTCATTCAAGTCCCAAGTCGCCGCCTACACAAAAGTAAAAGAAGAGACGATCGCGGCACAGGACGCCTTTGTCGAAATGGCCCGAAAGAAGGTCGACGCGGAAAATGAACAATTGCTTGAATACCAAGCGGCACTGCCGCAGTTGGAGGCCGAGTTTGACCGAATGAAGGTTCTGGAACGCGAACAGAACGTGTCGCTGCAGAAGTTCCAAGAAGTCGAGCGGAAGTTTAAGGAAGCCCAAGCGAAGGTAAAGCGCGCCGAGGCTTACGTCGCGTCGGCCGAAGCAGACTTAGAAGGAAAAATCCGCGAGCGAGAAGCGAAGATTCAAAAGGCGCAAGTGGACATCGACTATGCCGAGGCGACGCTTCGCAAAGCGACGGGCGATATATCCAAGGCGCAAAGCGACGTCGCCAAGTCCGAACAGGATTTGAACAAGGCGAGAAAAGATTTGCTGGACATGGAAACGACGGTCGCTCGCCAAGGCACCCGAGTGATCACCGCGCCGTTCGACGGATACTTGGTCTCGATCAACGCCAACCTGGGAACCGGTGTGCTGAAAGCCGGTGATCCACTGGCAACGATCGTACCGGACACAACCGACCGGTCGGTCCAGATTTGGCTCAATGGCAACGATGCGCCACTGGTTGAACCCGGTCGCCATGTTCGTTTGCAATTTGAAGGCTGGCCGGCGATTCAGTTCGCCGGGTGGCCATCGGTTGCTGTCGGTACGTTCGGCGGCCAAGTGATTTCGGTCGACGCCGTCGATGACGGTAAGGGAAAGTTCCGGATTCTGGTGATGCCTGATCCGACCGATATCCACTGGCCCGAAGATCGCTTTCTTCGCCAAGGCGTCCGCGCCAATGGTTGGGTGATGCTGGAACAGGTGCCACTTTGGTTTGAAGTCTGGCGACGGCTGAACGGATTCCCGCCGGTTGTCGATGTCGAGCATGATTCTTCAAAAAATTCAGGAAAGGCGATCAAGCTGCCCAAACCCTAGGCCTAACGTGGCCTTGCAGCGACTTTGCTGAACGCAGTTGCTAGCGACTTAAGAATTTTCAACACAATTCATGCGTTTATTTGAACAGTTTTACGGCCTGTATCGATCAAGCCGGTCGTACTGACAAGCCGAATTAAACACTGTTGGGTGGGTCAATGAATGATCCACCGGTCTTCATGCGCCAAAGGAGGGCGATGCTAGGATGCATAAGTTTGTTGCCCTCTGCAGCGTGTTCGCAATTGCCGGATGTGCGTCGAAACCGGCGTCATTGTCGACGTTGTCCAACACCGCTGATGTGGCTCGTCCTTCGGCAACTGAAACCGCAGCAGTCAATGATGCCACCATTGCCAGCCTGGAAGCCGCCACTATCGAGCTCGCCGGTGCTGCGGTCGCGCAGTCCAACAAGACGTTTGTCAGGCAGGCCGAGTCGGTCGAGATCAAGAAGCTTGAATTGGTTGCCGTTGCAAAATCGGCCGACGACTCGAATCCGACGGTCAAGCCTGAACCGGTGATGCGCCCCGAACCGATTGCCGACCCCAACGTGGGTGGTTCGGCGGGCGGTAAGGTCACGGATAAAGACAATTCGAAGAAACCTGCGGATGCCAAACCGGCCAAAAAGCCTGAATTGCCGGAATCTTCGATCGCTGAATCCGCAACCGATCGCGACGGATCGACAATCGATCTCGACGCAGTGATCGATTCGGTTTACCGAAGCTACCCCTTGTTAGAAGCGGCCGTGCAGCAGCGGACGATTGCGTTTGGCGAACAGATGCAGGCCTTGGGCGAGTTTGACTTGAAGGTGACGGCGGCCAGCGAAAACCAACCCACTGGTTTTTACGAGACGTATCGGCAGCGGGCTGGATTTGTCCAGCCTCGTTACGAAGGCGGAAACTTCTTCGGTGGCTATCGCGTCGGACGTGGTAATTTCGAACCGTGGTATAAAGAACGCGAAACGAACGAGGCGGGGGAGTTTCGTGCAGGTTTGGCAGTGCCATTGGCAAGAGATCGACGCATTGACGAACGACGTGCGGCGCTGTGGCGAGCAAACACGGGCCGCCAACTGGCCGATCCGGACATCAATGCTCAGTTGATCGGATTTGTCCAAGAGGCCGGTTACGCCTATTGGAACTGGGTCGCGGCGGGTGAAAAATATCGCATTGCCGAAGGCATTTTGCAGTTAGCGGAAGAACGCACCGAAGGGATTCGTCGACAGGCCGAACAGGGCTTGTTGGACCCACCGGTGTTGACCGACAACCTGCGATTGATCGCTGATCGCAAAGCGGCGGTCGCTGCGGCACAGCAGAAATTGCGGCTATCGGCTGTCAAGTTGTCGTTGTACCTGCGAGGCCCCGACAACCGGCCGCTGATACCGGAGGATTCGATGTTGCCAAAGTTTCCGCCGCCGATTGCGATCGAGCTGGAAAGCATGCCCAGCGACATATCGGTGGCAATCAATCAACGTCCTGAAATTGCCGTTTTGGCGTTTATGCGTCAACAATTGGAAATCGATTTTGCCCAGGCCAGCAACGAGTTTCAGCCGTCGATCGACGCTGTGCTCGGGGCGTCCCAAGACGTAGGTCGCCGCGCGTCAAGTTCCAACGACAAAGGCGAGTTTGAAGCGGATGCATCGGTCTATTTAGATGTACCTGTCCAACGTCGCAAGGCTCGCGGCAAGATGCAGGCGACGCAAGGCAAGATAACTCAGGTCAGTGCGAAACTCCGCTTGACCGAAGACAAAGTCGTCGCCGACGTGCAGGCGGTTTACGCGGCAATGATCGCCGCGTACGAACAAGTCGAACAGATGCGCCAATCGGTTGAGTTTGCAGAGGACTTAGCCAGACGTGAACGTCGAAACTTAGAACTCGGAGCGTCCGACTTACTGATCGTCGCGCTTCGCGAGCAGTTTGCGGTCGAAGCGGCGGCAAAGCTGGTCGATGCGCTGCTGATCTATTACCTTGCCCAAGCCGACTATCGCGCTGCACTGGCCGAAGACCAACTGCCCTAGGCTCGGACTCGGTCTTGCGGTTTGAAAAACGATCTAGCCGCGATCGTCGAGGGTCGGTTATACGACAAGCTTCAACGGAGAATGGCATTCACGGAGGTAGTCGGACCAGATGAAGGATTTTTTGCGAGTAATGCGGATGGCTTGCCGTCAACGCATGGCGATCTTCGGTGTCGTCGTCTCCTCGTTGATCATTGCCGGTTTTTGGGGCATCAACATCGGCGCGATTTATCCGCTGGTTGAGGTCGTATTTAAGGGCGAAAGTTTACACGGATACGTTAACAGCCGAATCCTTTCGTCTGAGCAGCGGATCGAGATTCATTATAAGAGAATCTCTGAATTGCAGGCCGAATTGGACGCTGGAGCGGGCGACCGGCAAGCAAAAATAGTCAGCCGATTGCAGGTCGAGCATCTCGGCATCGAGGCGATGGAACGATCGATCGCATGGCTGAAGTGGATTGAGCCGACGGTTGCCGCCTACACGCCCGACGGGGCGTACCCGACATTGCTGTTCCTGATGGGATTTTTGCTCCTGGGCACCGTCATCAAGTTGCTCGCTCTGACAGCGAACCTGATGCTGGTTCAGGTCGTCACCGAGCGAACGGCCATTGCTGTGCGGTTGTTGTTTTACCGCCATGCTCTGCAACTCGACTTGGACGATTTCGGTGACACCGGATCGGCCCAGCTGACCAGCCGATTGACCAACGACGTCGGTTATCTTTGCGGCGGAATCAACACATTGCTCGGACGCCTGGTTCGCGAACCTTTGAAATTGATCGTCTGTTTCGCCGGCGCAGCGCTCGTCTGCCCGCGACTTCTGTTGCTGGTGATGGTCGTGTCGCCGGTGGTCGCTTTGGTAACCCATTCGCTGACCCGAGCGATCCGACGGGCATCGCGACGGGTGATGAGCGAAATGAGCCAGATGTATGGAATGTTAAGCGATTCATTCGCCGGCATTCGTTTGGTTAAAATCAGTAATACTCAGGCCGTGGAACGCGCGAAGTTTTCCGCTGGCCTGCAGACTTATTATCAGCGATCGATGAAGATGGCGTTCTACAGCACGTTGTCACGAAGTTCGTCGGAGTTTCTAGGGACGGTCTTCGTTTGCTTGGGAATCGTCGCCGGTGGATACCTGGTGGTTAACCAAAAGACGCACCTGATGGGGATTCGAATGAGCCTTCATCCGTTGGAAGTCGGCCAAATCCTGCTGTTCTTTGGATTCTTGATCGGTGCCTCGGACCCGGCGCGAAAGTTGGCCGAAGTGTGGGCCGACCTGCAGCGCGGTATCGCCGCAGCGCAACGCGTTTTCGAAGTGATCGACCGCCCGGTTCGCGTTCGCAATCCTGATAACGCAATCTCGCCATCGCGACCTCACGGCATGATTCGGTTCAGCGATGTTCATTTTCAATACCCCAGCGGGCCGAAGGTTTTGTCGGGGGTCAGCTTAGAGATTCCGCACGGCCAAACGATCGCTGTTGTCGGTCCCAACGGCTGTGGCAAAAGCACGCTGATCAGCCTGCTGTGCCGGTTTGACGATCCGCAGCAGGGCGCAGTGCTGTTTGACGAAACGTCGCTGAAAGATATGCGAGTGCGTGACGTTCGCCGGCGGATCGGCTTGGTCACTCAGCGAACGACCTTGTTCGATGATTCGATCGCCAACAACATCGCCTACGGTTGTCCTCGCGCCAGTCGTTCGGACGTCGTTCGTGCGGCAAAAATGGCCTATGCCGACGATTTCATCTGCAACA
>DNWZ01000014.1 GCA_003506095.1 Planctomycetaceae bacterium
TCGACCTGTCGCTGCCGATGTTGCGTACGATGACCGCGCCGCAGTACGCGACGTTCGCCAAAGCGTTTGAGGCGATGGTGAGGGCTGATAATCGTTTGTCGATTTTTGAATGGACGCTGTCGCAAGTTTTAGTAAGAAATCTTCGACGGCAATATGTTCCGGCCGCTTCGACAGCGACGCTTTATCATCGTTTGCCAAAGCTTGCCGACGAATTGTCGCTTTTGCTGTCGATCCTTGCACGTGTTGGCCACGAAGGTGACGATGTCCAGCATGCTTTCGCCGCTGCATCGGAACAGTTGCCAGATGTTTCGCTGCGGCTTTTGTCTGCGCCCGAGTGCTCGTTCGCGCAATTGGACGAGGCACTCGGGAAACTAGCGCGAGCGTCCGTTCATCGTCGCGGAGAAGTCTTGAATGCGTGCGCCGCTTCGGTATGTGCCGATGGGATCGTAAAGATTCGCGAAGCGGAATTGTTGCGTGGAATCGCCGACTTGCTCGATTGCCCGATGCCACCCTTGATTGGCCAGATCGAGCACTCAAGTTTGTAGCTTCACCGTCCTATAGTCAGGGGCCCGGGTTTCACTTGAACCGTGCCTGCGGCTGATTCGCGGTTTGTGGGCGTCCTGATTCGATCGGTTCTGCGGTTTTGACTGCAACGGGCGAAGTACCGCCGGGTGAACCGGTCAGCGGATTGAACCCACGAATTCTTGCGCGAGGAGCCAAGCCTTGAATATCAATCGGTGTATCGAGGATGTATGTGCCCAAGTTACCTGCCAAGTCGAGCCCGTCGACTCTTATATAAATTTGTCGCGGCAGGTTGGGGTCAGCTGGCCAAACATATGCGCCTTCGTTTTCCAATCCGGCAGCGATCGTCGACCAAGGCCCGGAGATTGAAGGACCAAACGACAGGGTAATGGGACGTTGGGTAAGGTTTGTGTCTGTGCATTGATATCGCATGACCAAGGCTCCCGTTTGGTTCCCTTCGCCGTACGCAGCGCCGGTTATTCGAATCGATGGTACTTCGGTGTCAACCACGACGAAGATATCGGGCAAGTCGTTCTCGATCGGTCGTGGTGTTGCAAGTCCATTGTTGGCAACTACGACGATGCGAAAACCGTAAGCACCGTCGTTATTGGTCTCGATATCGAATGGGCTTTCGCGATCGGGATCCGATCCCCAGCGCTTCCAAGTCAGTCCACGGTCACGACTTCCCCATAACTCGACGTCGCTGACGCCTGCTAAACCAGCCGACTCGATTTCATATTCGAGGCTGAACTTGCGACTGTTGCAATATCGGATTTGAACCCCTGATGTTGCCAACCCATCGCCGATCGGTTCACCAACACTGTTGATGATTGTGGATACGTTCGGAATTGTGGGGGATGCGGGTTGCGGTTGAACGGACGAATCACCAGCATTCGGAGACACGCGTGCTGCGGATTGACGCGAATCACCGAGTGGCGCGTCACCTGTGCCAAGCGGTCGCATCGCTCCGGCAGCCGTTTTCGGCCTTGGCTCGGGCGGAAGTGTACCGCTTGCGTCCATCGGCAAGGATGGTTCACCCGTCGGCAACGGTGCGGCCAGGTCTGGACCGGTGGGGGGCCCATTAAGTGGGACGGGTGACTGCTGCACCATTGGTGCGGCACCGCTTGAAACTGCAAATTGTGGGACAGCCCAATTCAATTGACTCGAAGGATCAATATTTGAGTTCGGGCTGTTTAATTGCATTGGCGTTTGCGGAGCGATCGATGGATAGTACGCTGGCGGTGAACCTGCGGCGGGCAACTGAGCAATTCGCACCGAGCTGTCTGAAACGCTCGACACCGCAGCCGATGGCTGTGGTTCGGTCGCTTGAATCGCTTTGCCCTCTGGCGCAGGCATGACGGGTGGAGTTGAAGTTGTCGCGGCGATATCACCACTGGGCGCTGTTTTAGTCGCTGCCAATCGAAAGTCGGTTGCTGCCACTCGCGGCTTATCCACGGTCGTCGTCACGATTGTTTTGTTGCCAGCCGCGTCGCCGACTAAGGCTCGAACGGAAATCTGTTGCCATGAATCCAATGGCATGAAATCGGCAGACGCATAAAAGCGATTCTGATCGACCGGATCGGTGCGACCGGAAACATGATTGACGGCGTTCCACTGTCGTGATTGGTCGATCGAGTAATCGATCCTTAGTGAATCGACGGAGGGTGATTGATCGATGCAGGCTAACGATACTAAGATTTTTCCTTCAGCGGTAAGATCGGCCTTGATCTCTGCAACTGGGTTTTCCGTATCGACGTTGACGATCAACTGGGGATGGATCGTTCCGGCGGGATCTGATTTTCCGTTGCCATCCACTGTCCGCGTCGCGAACCAGTAGTGTCCGTCTTGTTGAGTTGTGAACAAGAAGTTTTTGCCGCTGGCCGGCTGGGATGCATACAGGTCCCACTGGGCACCCTTATTTCGCGACACATACAATTGCACTTCGATCGGCCTAGCGCCAGATGCGTCGATGCTGAACGGGATCTCGAATTGCCGCAGGCTCAACGCAATCGGCCGCGGTACCTTGCGGGTGTCGCCGGTTTGGGATGCGTTGCCGGGTGTGGGCTGCGAAGCGTTGGTGCTTGGCGATTGAGCCCATATCGAATTCGACGATGCGTTGACGGCAATCAATAATGCGCCCAAGCAGGTGATGCCTGCTCGGAGAGACCGGTTTGTGGATCGTTGGTCGCGCATGCCGAATCGCCAATCGCTCGCGTTGTTGGGTTCTGTTCAAATCGGCCTGGTGACCGAGGCTTGACTGCTTTGTCGTCCGACAATCAGGGCGCAGCCCTTGGTAGAACCATCGGCACGCGGTAACGTTTGTCTTGAATAAAACGATTTTGCCGTTTGTGCCTGCGACTCCGCTTACGACATGTTTTTTACGGCAAAAACGGATTGCATAGCGGCCTTCGCGGAAGCTGGGAAAGTAAAAATGCTGGAAACGACTTACCACTACGATGTCATCGTTATCGGTGCTGGCCATGCGGGAACCGAAGCCGCAGCGGCGGCGGCGCGCATGGGCGCAAAAACCGTCTTACTGACCACGAACCTCGACTCCGTCGGTCAAATGAGCTGCAATCCTGCGATCGGGGGGGTCGCCAAGGGGCAAATCGTTCGCGAAGTTGACGCGCTGGGCGGGTTGATGGGGGAAGCGATTGACGCGACCGGCATTCAGTTTCGAATGCTGAATTGTCGCAAGGGCCCGGCGATGCACAGCCCGCGTGCTCAGGCCGATAAACGCGGTTATCAAATGTACATCAAGCACCGAATCGAACAGCAGTCGGGGCTGGACCTGCGTCAGGAAACCGTCGAAGACCTGCTGACCGAACCGGTGGCCGGCTGCTCATCGGGCGCCGCGCAAAGAATTGTCGGCGTGCGAGTCCGCGGCGATGCGATTTATCGAGCGGCGTCGGTGATTTTGACCACCGGAACGTTTTTGCAAGCGATCATGCACACCGGAACGGCAAAAACGGCTGGCGGTCGAGCCGGCGAGGGGACAACAGCCGGAATCAGCGGTTCTTTGGATCGCCTGGGTTTTGAAATCGACCGATTCAAAACCGGCACACCGGCTCGGTTGTCCGCACGAACGATCGACTTTTCAGCCACTGAACTTCAGCCGGGTGACGACGATCCGCAACCGTTTTCTTATATGACCCAGCGGCTGTCGGTTCAGCAATTGCCTTGCTACATCACCTATACCAACGAAACGGTTCACGATTTAATCCGCGCCAATCTGCATCGCGCGCCGATGTACAGCGGCCAAATCAACAGCCGTGGTCCACGGTATTGTCCATCGATCGAGGATAAAGTTGTAAGGTTTGCAGACAAGACCCAGCATCAATTATTTCTTGAACCCGAGGGACGAAGTACCGAGGAAGTTTATGTGAACGGGGTTTCGACCAGCCTACCGCGTGATGTGCAAGATGCGATGTTTCGCAACATCCGCGGCTGCGAAAATGCGGTCATCATGCGCTACGGGTATGCTGTCGAGTATGACTTTTGTCCGCCGACACAGTTGTGGCCTCATTTGGAAAGCAAGTCAGTGGAAGGATTGTTCTTTGCTGGCCAGATCAANNTTGATCGCTGGCGCGAACGCGGCGCTGAAGAACCGTGGAGCCAGTCCGTTTGTTCCGCGCCGTGACGAAGCTTATATCGGCGTATTGCTGGACGATTTAGTAACCAGCGGCACCGATGAACCGTATCGGATGTTTACTAGCCGAGCGGAGTATCGATTGTTATTGCGTCAAGACAATGCCGATCGACGTCTTACACGCCAGGCCCACGCGATCGGATTGGTCAGCGACCAGCGAAACGGGCGATTGACCGAAAAACTCGCCGCGATCGATCGTTCGCTGCAGATGCTGCGCGAGGTTCGAATTGACCAGACGCGCGGCGACGCGTATTTGCGTCGTCCCGAAGTCGATTNNGAAATCGATCGCGAGGCGGCGATGCAAGTCGTCTATGACATTAAGTACGCCGGATATGTCGATCGCCAGCAGGGCGAGATCGATCGTCACAAGCGGCTTGCCGATAAGTCGATTCCGCCGCATTTCGATTACACGTCGATCGTGCCGCTGCGGACCGAAGCGAAACAGAAACTGACCAAGATCCGCCCGCTGACACTCGACCAAGCACAGCGGATCAGCGGCATCACACCTGCCGACATCGCGTTGGTGCTTGCACATCTGCGAGACTAGGCCATTAATCGGTTTTTTTGCTCGTTTGACGGATTACCCGATCGACCATTTCGTCGTACTGAGATTCTTCTGGAGTGCCGATCGCCTTGTAGACATTCCAAGCCGTTTTTCGATCACCGGTTTCGCTGATCACACCCAATCGCAATCCACCCTCGGCATCGGGCATGTCTTGGTATCGGTGCAAATGATAAGCTTCGATGTGATTCAGGTTTTTTAGCTTTCGAAACATAAAGACCAGACCAGCGGCTTGGCGTGACTGGTCAAGTTCGCTGAGCGTTGGCGAATTGAAGCCTTGTTCGGACAACAAGATACCGCGAACTTTTCCATCGTAATGGAAGGCTGGTTGATCGAGAAACGCGGGCAGGACTTCGATGTTTTTTGGAGTGATATAAGGCGTATCAAAGTCATTGGTCAGCCCCGTATCATTCCAGGTATCGGGGTTTCGCAAGTCGAGCGGATACGGATGATAAGCAATTCCCCACGGGAAATCGCCTTCGGCACGCGCCATTTCGGCAAACCGTTGCAGCATGTCGCGTACCACATAAGTGCCCGTGCCGCTGCTCTTCTTGGTCCAGTGGTGAGTCAACGAGATGAAAACGCGACTGTGCGGGTCATAAAGCCGCGAAATGTGGTGCATCAATCTTGCGGATCTTGAATAAGTTTCCAAGTACCGCGTCAGTGGTTGTTCGCCCATATTCGTCCAAGTGCCCGCTTGGTCGATTTCATTGTGCATGATCCAGTTGCTGACACGACCATGGGCACCATCCTCACGCGACCAACGCTCGGCCATCAACGTTAGCGCCGCCCGATAGTATCGCGTCGATTCCGCTTCGGTCAGATTTGGGATCGAATAAATGCCACGCACTTCTGCATCCGGATGAGTCAACAAGTTATGTGGTTTTCCATCAGCGTCTCTGCCGTTACCGACCAACAGAATCGCGCTGACGATTATGTTTTTATTGGCCAGATTTCGCAGTGTTGTGTCATGCGAACCAATTTGGGATGTGTTGATAAAGTAGGTGGCTCCCTCGAATGGCCACGGTTCCCATCCCGCCGCCGGTTCTTTCCTGATCAGTGAATGCACAACGATGTTTATCGTCGCGTGCGAGACACCGAGTTCAAAAATCGGGTGATCATCGCGATCGATTCGAGGAACACCGCCGATCCCCTTGACGCTTGTTGACGTTAATTGTGGCAGATTTCGCGAGACCGATGGTTCGTATTGTGTTGGCCATGACGCGATCGAAGTCCAATTGCCTTGAATGTCTGTCAAACGCCATCGCCAGGTTGCGCGATCGACCTCGCCTTTGTATCGATCCACTTCAACGCGAAAATCTGGCAGAAGCTGTTGATCGATTTGCAGTTCATGAACTTTGGCAGGCGCATCGAATGACCGTTGATGAGGTTCGATTCCGACCACATGTGCAACGCTGTCGCTGTGGCCGGTCAACGTGATCGTTTTGGGCCCAACGATTATCGAATCGATCCGACCGGGGTATTCCATTCGCAAATCGTCAGCAATCGCATCGGCTTCTTGCAAGCGCATTTGGCGGATTCGGTCGCCCACTGCGGCCATCCGCTTTTCTTCGGCGTTTGGTTCTCGAACTCGCAGGTTGCGAAGCCGGACCTTGGTTCCTTCAATTCCGTTCAAAACAAAGTGAAATCGCATTTCGGGATGGTCGCTGGCCGGTTGAACTTCCAACCGACTGAGGTTGAAAACCATCGGTTGCCAAGTTTCGGCAACGCCTGCATGAACCGACGATGCGACCACCATCGAGCCGTCGGCAACACGGTACCGAAGAACGACTGATTGAAGACCGCTGGGGGCAAAGTATTCCAATGCCAACACGGAGTGTCGTTGGGGATCGTAGGTTTTCGGAACGACCGTCGTCCAAAAATGGGGATGCCCCGGTTGCAGCGTGACCGACACCGTGGCGTCGCCAATTTGTTCAAACGCCATATCGCGGTGCGGACCGAAACCAAGCGAGACCTCGGCGGTCAAAGGTTGCGCCACGCAGTGACTGGGCAACGACAGTAAAAGGACCCAAAGGATCGATAACTGCAAACTCGATCTTGCATTAGCAAATCGAAACGTTCGGGATGAATCCATTATCGTTAAACTGATCGCGTCCACTGTTTGGGATGGCCGTTGTTGTACCAAACCCATTGTACCCGATTGGGCAGCCAGAATTGACGAAAACGAAAATAGCAACACGTTGAAAGTGTTGCTATCTCCGAGTTTCCTGCAATTTTTAAGTCCAAAAAACTAGACAATCACGTCGTTTTGTCCCAGTAACGTGATCCGCTGAAGAATCATTCTGTCGTCACCGACAACGATTTCGACGGAATTACGAGTGAAGGTCAAGTGGGTCGCGAAATCTTCAAAACTTTTGAAGCCGAAGGCCGTCACGTCGATCTTATCGCCTAGCGAAAAATCGGTGACGACATCGAAATCAGAACCCGGACCGAAGACGAAAATGTCATCGCCAGCGCCCCCAGTTAAATTGTCGTACCCCGGTCCGCCGAACAGACGGTCATTGCCGTCGCCTCCGAACAGAAAGTCGTTGCCTGTACCACCGAACAGCGTATCGTCGCCATCTTGACCAAAAATCCAGTCGTGCCCTTCGCCGCCGACGATGATATCTTTGCCTCGGCCGCCAGCGATCCAATCGTTGCCTTCGTATCCGAAGATAATTTCATTCTTATCCGTTCCAATCAAAGCGTCGTTAGCGACGGAACCATCGACGCGAGGTTGGCCTTGGAATGCGTTGCCATGATCATGGCTGATGATCCCAAGACGATTCAGAATATCGCTCATCGAGGTGTTTTTGACCTGTTCGATGATCTCGGGTGAATCCTTAAAGCGATTCAGAAAGAAGAACTCGTCGCCATCGCGAGTCCTCTCGAATTGCATCACGTTCAACAGGGTAAACGTCTCGCCAAGTTGTGACCCCGGTACTTTGGCTTCCAGCAGACCGCCGACGATGGAATCGAGTTCCGAAATGTCTTTGTAAACTGACTTGAGTTGTTCAAGGCGATCATGGCCGAGACCGTTTGCCGAGGCAAACTCTTCAAAACTGCTGTAAGTTGAAAGTCCTAATCCGGCTCGCAATTGGTTGTAATCGCTGACACCGTGGTCGCGACCACGATGGATGTCCAGCAGTGGCAGATTGAACTTCAGGAGTCGCTCAGATCCATCGGGGGTGGGGATAGCAAACAGGTTGCTTCGCAGTTGTGGCGAGATTTTTCCATCGATCTCTTGGCTCAACTGTATCAGTTGACCTCGAGTCCAATCGCCCAGTTCCTCGGTCGTTCGGAAGGTATTCGCCGCGTTTCCGAGACGCGAAACGTCGGTAATGGTGAAGAAGCTGACTTCACCGTCATTGGTGATTTTCAACTGTTCGTCCGAAGCTTGGTCGTGTCCGAAGCGGAATGCAACCGTAGTCCATTCGTTGATGATCGACGTGTCGACCGATCGATCAAACCCTGTGAACTGCGATATTTTTCCTTCCCCAATCAGCTTGGGCAGGTACTCGCTATAAACGACGTTCTGGTACTCCGCTTCATTCATCGCTCTGGCGGCTTGGTAGAGTTGTTCCTCCGACCATTGAGGGTTCTTGCTGCGCAGTTGATCGACATGCCAGTTATGATTTTGATGCCAAATCGTGTGGTGAACTAACAAAGACACCGTTTGGTTGGCACGCTCGTCACCTGTAGCCAACTGTTTCGCTAAGATCTCAGGCGGAAATGCGATTGGCGAAACACCAATAAGGCGTTGAACCTCTTGGATGGACTGCCCACGGTGTGCGGCGACTTCTGCAAATGTCGGCAGCACGTCACCCTCGCCGCCTGCAATCAGTTTCGCACCGGCGACTCGTTGTCCGTTAACAATAGCCACTTCACGTAAAACTTCGGTGGCTAATGCATCGCGTCCATAAACCATTCCAAGATCAAGCGTCGGAGTTTCCGACGACAATGGCTGGCGAATTCCGTTGATGATCACAGAAGGAGTGCGGGTCATTGGGATTTGTTGTCCATCGTAGAAAACCGGTGCTCCATCTCCGGTCAGGCTTTGTGCCATATCATGGGCAAGGAATTGCCCAAAGAATTGCGAAAACTCATTCAATCCGCCAGAGTTTGGACGATTGAACTCGGATCCAGGGCCAAATATGTTTTCGGTAATTTTGACAGGCTGGACGGCGGTCCCGACGTTGAAAGGCGCGTTAGGCGGCGTTTGTGGGCTGGAAGCGGGTTCAGGCGTGTCCCAGCGATCGCCCGATCCGTCTCCGGGGAAACTGGGCGTTGTGACGCGAACAAAAGCGTTTACTGCGGGGTTGTTGACTTCTGCAATGCTATTGGGAGCGCCAAATTCACTTCGGGCGACAATATTGGCAAGCCCGCCTTCGGCTGGAGTATTAGCCGTTGCGAACTGGAAGAAACCATTTGCATGAAGGAACTCGCTGTTGCGGAAACCGGCTTGAATTCCATCGGCGTCTTTCCATGTACCTGTCGAAAATACAGCATCGCTCTCGGTTTCGATCGTCTTGCCATCGACAACAATACGATCGATGATCAGGTTTCGGTCGATGCCATTTGCAGGGTCAAATAAATCGTTAACAAAGTAGACGCGGATTTGATCAGGTGTTGCCTTCTGGTCAACTTGGATCGAAAAGGTTTGGAAATCCGTGGTCGCTTTCCATCTCGCGATTTCTTGGCCAGCAACGTCTAAGTAAAACTCTTCTTCACCCGTGGTTCCTCGAAATGTGACATCAATTCGTGAACCGTTTTGTTGCGCACCATCGTTGGAAAACTGAAAGTGCCCATTGCTGTGCAGGAACTCTGTTTGCCGGAATCCTGGTGCGATTCTATTTTCTTCGTTCGACCAAGTACCCGTGGAAAAAACCGATGCACTTTCAGTTTGATAAGTGATTCCATCGACTACGATTTTGTCAACGCGTAAGTTTCGATCGAAGTTGTTTTCAGGATCGTAAAGGTCGTTGACGAACGCAACCTTAATGCGACTGGCATCGACGTTGCCATCCGTGGAGAAACTGAACTTTTCAAACTGGCCGGCGTTCGCATTTCCACCGACGTTCAACCATGTTTGAACCACAACATCATCGATTTTTAATTGCAATGTTTCCTGGTTCGTTTCACCGGCGGCGAATATATCGACTGAAGACAGCATTTGTCGCTGTTCCAGGGTTTCGAGCGCCAGATTGAGTTGGTCGTTCAGTGTGCAGGCCGTAGTTTGTTTTTTATTTCTGAAGAGCATGCTGATGACTTGTTTTGTCTTAAATTGTTTCAGGGCAATGAGTGTTGATGCAATCAACGGAGCATTGAACGGTAGCTAGAAAGGAGTTCGGCGAAACGCAGCTTGATGGTGTGTGTCACTTCATTGCGGTTGCTGGAGCGTTTACGGGGCTGTGAATGAGGCCAGCCCCGACATGGGTGTGTACGGAGGTGCATTGCGGAATAGAATATGCTGCCGTTGCGTGACGTTTGGTGAGTGCTGATCTTCACTCCCCACTAGTCAATGCGTATGTCTGAATAGTTCCGGGACGCGTTCTTAAAAAAATTCGCATTAGCCTGCTGCAACCGACGATTTGTTTGGCAAGTTATGCAGGAATTGACGGAAATATCGAAAAGATGGATAAAATGGGCATCGCGTGGCGACGGGTGGCCCTTCCACCCGCCCATTGATCCGCTCGATCAAGCTGGGTCGGTGCCATCTGCCCCTTGACGGCGATCTAACGTGAATCGCGATTGATCGCCAACCCCCCCGGACAACTGCAGTGCATCATGAAATTGCCAGAATCCACGTTAGCGTGCGTTTATCAAGGGTCCGAGCATGCGGACGCTACCTCTATCAGTCGACAATCCTTTGGCGATTTATTGCGAATCGAGCAGAGACGGCTGCCCGAACTTGGCTTGGGCAAAGTTCTTTTGCGCGTCGAGTCGGCACCGGTTAATCCGTCGGATGAGCTTTACATTCGTGGCATGTACGGTGTGAAACCGAAAGCCGGAGATGTCCCTGGGTTTGAAGGGTGTGGGACTGTCGTGGCCGCGAATTGCGGGCCTTACGGCTGGTGGTTAAAGGGGCAACGAGTCAGCTTCGGAAATCAGGATGGAAACGGTTCGTGGGCTCAGTACGTTGTTGTGTCAGCGTTCTCTTGCATACCGATCAGCCGTCAATTGCCTATTGAGGTTGCGGCGACTTTGATCGTAAACCCGATGACTGCCATCGGTTTATTGGAACGCGCCAGACGCCATGGCACGCGTGCGGTGGTTTTCAATGCCGCAGGCTCCGCGCTAGGAAGGCTTCTAATCCCATTGGCGAAACAACAGGGCATCGAGTTTATAGGATTGGTTCGTCGGGAGGAGACGAAAGAACAGGTATTAAGTCTGGGTGCCGATGTAGTCTTTAATACAAACGCTCCCGGTTTCCTGAAGCAACTCCATGAGGTTTGTCGCCAACGACAAGCACGTGTCCTGCTTGACGCTGTCGCTGGACAGCAAACAGCTGCATTGATGAATCAGATGCCTGATGAATCGCTAGCGGTTGTTTATGGGAAGTTGGAAGAAGAATCCTTGGGATCGGATGTTGCGGTCAGTTCGGTGTCAACGGATGCTGATGCACTGGTATTTCGCAAGCAACGCGTTGAAGGTTATTGGTTGTCACATGAATTGCACGGTTTCAACGGAGTTTTTACACCGTTGATTCGAGCACGGAGGATCAGTCAAATGTTTCGTCGCGGCGTTTTAACTGCGGGGCAGTTTGTGGAGACGCCACTGGAGAACTTGGTACGGCAACTTGATTCACCCGAAAGGCCTGGCAAATTGCTTTACCGCGCCGACTTACCGACGAATCGACACCCATTGAAACATCATCTACACAATCGTGTCTCTGGCGAATCGCGCGTAGCAAATTCTTAAGGCGTTTCGATCCGCTATTCGCTCTTTTGCCAACGATGGATATATCGCGAGACCATTGGTTACAGATTACGAACTTTGGCAAAAGGCATCGAGGTCTGTGCTAAACCTGCCGGGATCCGTTAGACTTCGAATATCGACGTTCGAATCAATGGAGTTTGACGATTGGCGGCTTTGCTTTGCCACTGGCTTTGCTTTGCCATTGGCTTTCGCTTTTATGCTGTTGCAAATATGAATCATTGTTTTTTCGCGATGCTTTTGGTCTGTCTCCTGCCAACCCTCGGTCGGAGTGAATCGCCCGCGGGTGAATTAGCCCAAAAGTCGGATGATTGGTTTAAGACCGCTGCTGGAGAAGCTGTTTTAGAGAACATACTGTCATGGCAAACCGATCAGGGCGATTGGGCCAAGAACCTTGATACGACAAACAAGCGATTCAAGCCCGGCGATGAAAAACCATCGGGCACCTTCGATAATGGGGCGACCAGTGGTGAACTTAGATTGCTTGCACGCGCCTATCGGGTTACGGGCGAATCGCGTTACCGTGAAGCTTTTCTTCTCGGTTTTCATCATATTCTTGCTGCGCAGTATGCGAACGGCGGTTGGCCGCAGTACTTTCCGCTGAGCAAAAATTACCACAGGCATGTCACCTTTAACGATGGGACCATGATTCGGTTGATGGAGTTTTTGCACGATGTTTCATTGGAAGACGATTTCAGCTTTTTGTCTCAAGACCAACGGGCTGCTGCTGCGATCGCGGTCGATCGCGGTGTCCAATGCATCTTGAAATGCCAAGTCATCGTTGATGGTAAACCGACGGCATGGTGTGCGCAACATGATGCGGTCACACTGGCACCAACGGGGGCACGAAGCTATGAGCATCCGTCGATCAGCGGCGCTGAGAGTGGAGGGGTGATGAGATTTTTGATGAGCATTGATCAGCCTTCCCAAGAAGTGATTCGCGCGGTCAATGCAGGAGCGATGTGGTATGAGGCGACCAAAATAGCAGGGTATCGATACAATCGAAGCAAAACCGGCCCCGCATTGTCGGTTGATGACAGGGCGGACGAGTTATGGGCAAGGTTTTACGAGATCGGTACCAACCGTCCGATTTTCAGTGATCGAGACGGCGTCGTGAAGTATAGCCTGGATGAAATCGGCAGCGAACGGCGTGGCGGATATACCTGGTATGGCAATTGGGGGACCGGCGTCTTGAAGATCTATGCCAAATGGCCGCATCGCCGCTAAGCGTGTTGCGGGCGTGCGAGAATTAGGGTGCAAAGATTTTATTCGGTGGCGAACCCATGAACGGCCTTTGGCCTCTAGATACCTACAGCCGTAGATTGTTCGGTAGAACCTAGGCGTCGATAAGGTGATCGATATTTCAGCGAGCGTTTATCGCCTTGCAATGGGTGCTTGGAAATAGATGCTCGAGAGATTCAGTCGCTTGCCGAAATGATCGCCTGCTCGTTCTCGTTTGTGGTCGATCTTTGGCACCTTGCATTTGAACTGCCTGTTCGGACTACATCAACAGAAACCTGTCTGACATCATCTTCGTTCAAATACTTTTTCGACCCGCCGCTACAAAGCGGCGAGTCTTTTCTCACCCAGGTTTGCTGGCTAGGCGACGAATCTGCTGACGTCGGTCGAATCCGCCAATACCGTGCGAACATGGCTTAAAACCTGTCGCTCTTCTTGCGAAATCGCGGCAATGCCAAAAAAGCCCCCAGCGGCTTTTGCAACCAGTTCGGCATGCTCGATAATTTCTCGAGCCATCGCACGTCGCAGAAACGGCGTTTGCAAAACAGACGTCGATCGAATGTACTGGGCCCAAAGCTGAAACAGCGAATCATCCGGCCGCTGGGCCAACCAGCTTCGACACACCGCTTCAGCAGCCGAACCAGCGGCGATACCGAACACCTCCGATGCTTGACGCAATGCTTCGACTTCACCGGGCAAAACAAAGCCATCGGCCCATGCAACCGCGACGCAAGGCAACAGTTGGATTGCTTCGAAATTCGATTCCTCAAAACCAGCATTGACCAGATTGTCGATCAATTCCCGGTCGTTGGAACCGATTGCATTTGCTAGCGTTTCCCGCTGAGCATCGAGTTGCTGTTGCGTTTTCAACGCTGAACTCAGTTGTTGATCCATGCGATAAAAGAAATATTCGCCAAGTGCTTGATGCCACGTCGGCCTGGAAAGCTGTGAAAACATAGCGTGAATCCTTGGTTGGTGAGGTGTTATGTCGCACTCTGCAATGGTACGGACTTTATCGGGTAAAGTTCCTTTGATTCCGTTTGCTCGAGCGTTTAAAAAAACCAAACAATCGATTCACGCGTCGTGAAAAAACTAAAGTAGCTTCTCGTCACCGCACCTATCAATCTGAACCAACCGCTGCGGTGATCACCAGTTCCACGCGATACCCCGGAGCGGCTAGCGACGCATGCACGCAGGCTCGGCTTGGCGGAAATCCTTGTGGAACCCACTGGTCCCAAATTTGATTGAACAGCAAGAGATCGCTCGGATCGGGCAAGTAGATCATCACCTGCAACAGGCGTTTGCGATCGCTGCCGACCAGTTCAAGGCGGCTATCCACCTGGGCGAGCACTTGGTGAAACTGGTCTTCGGCCGATAATTGCGGATCATCCGGAACTTCGACAAAGTAAGCGACTGATCCAAAGACCACGACATCTGCCCAGCGACGCGTGATCCCATATCGCTTGATATCCGATTGTTCATTGTTCATCATAAGCCCCGTCCGCGATCAATCACATGAAACCTAATCAATTCAGTAACGCTTACTCGAACCTTACCATTTCCCTCAGCAGCGTCGTAGCGTACGTGCCGGTGGGCAATTCAAATCGCAATCGAAGGTCCGAGTTCGATTCCCACTGCACCTGTGATTCGCTCGGTCGCAAACGAATCACTCGGCGTTCCTGTTGTAGATTCAACTTCTCAAGTCCGCTGGCAATTTCGTGAAAATGGTCGGCAACCCGTTGCTCCATTTCTCGGACAACCGACACGCTGAGCAATTCGCCGTTACCCCACAGCGGCGCTGTGATTTCGAGGGCACAATCGGCAACACGCTGTGCCACATCGCCCCTTAGTTTTCCCGGCAAAACCAAACTGTGATTATCAGCAAATCCGAACACGTCGCCATCGAGTGGGAGATCCCACGTCCCGTCGGCAACCCGCTGGGCCACACAGGCATTGTAGATGCAACTGCGAGCGGCTGAGATCAAGATACCGCGCAGCATTCGGTCGCGAACGTCGACTGCCCCCGAAAGCATCTGGGTTGCAAGGCCGACATTATCGCCGTTGTGACCAAATCGTTGCGGCCCGAAATAATTGGGCACGCCTCTGGATTCGATCGCTTGCCAACGATCGACGACCGCAGCATTGTCGAAATCGCAATCACGTAATCGGATCACAAATCGATTCGCTCGATGCCCTCCGCGTCTCAACTTTCGTTGATGACGAGTCATTGCCAGTACGCGATAGCCGTTGCCGCTTATCTGTTCTGGCGACGGGGAGGCGATTCCCGGTAAGTGGATACTGAACCATTGTCGTGTGATTGCCGCCCGATCTTTCAATCCGCAATGATTGACAAGTCGTTTGCGAATCGACAATTTCTGTGCGATTTCCGTCGCCACGTCATTGCTGTTGCGATCAATCTTCTCAATCCATGCCAAACAGTGCTCGCCTTCACCGGATGGCTCAAACCCGAGCACTTCTTCAACTTGAAAATCTTCTAGTTGAGATTTAAAACGTGCCACTCCGATGGGTGCATCAAACAGCCTTGGCGGGTCGAGAGGATCGAGCAAAAACATATATACTCAATCGCAACCGAAGCGACGACATGATCAACGCATCTGCCGGTTTAAGATTCTAGCAATGAAAGCTCATGCAAAGCGAGCCATGATTGCAAATCTGACAAATTGCTTGAATCGGTTGTCGCAGCGATAACGATGAAATCCGATCGGTTTTGGGTAGAGGAATTCACTTGTTCTGTCGCATCATAACCACAGAACACGTACTCTGTCATCGGACCAGTGAACTGCAAAGTCGGTTCAGCGTCCCCATCGCCAGTTTGGTTAGCGAACGTGACGGAGCTATCGACAACACCGACTGCGGCCATCACGTCATCGCTGAACGCAGATCGAACGATCCCTGCCCCTCCGCTGACCGACCCGTTGGGATTGGTAACAACAAACATCGAGCAATTCGCTTGCAGTTGCTGCCATGTCAACGGCGCTGGATGCGTGTTGCCCCAAGGATTGAACAACGTGAAACGATCGGTCGATGCGCTGTATCCGGTGACCACGTACGCATGCCCGCCGATCAAGCCAGCTCCCACGCTGCCATTGGTTCCAATGGTTACCGCGTTTCCTGCATTAACCGAATTGATCAAAGTCTGTTTCGAGGAGCTCGACAACGGATAGTTTGTTGAATTGTGGCCCAGCACCTGCGAGTTCGTGTTTGACATCCACCCCCCTTCGATGGACGCGTAGCGGTTCGTACCGTCGCGTCCCGATTTTCCGAGCTCGTTCCACTGTGCATAAGCTTTTTCCGCCAATGCGATCCACAGCGGTGTGTTGCTGGCTGTCGCCGACAATCCCATTCCGGAATATGCGAGTGTTCCATTCGAGAACGTAGGCAACCTGCGGTTTACCGTTACGTAACTTGCAACGCCAGTACCGGATACAAAGCCGCTTGAAATCAAGCCGTTTTGAAAGAAGCTGCCCATTGCTCCGCCGAAGAATCTTACGGTAAAGGTATCGTCGCCGTTATCGATAAACATATTCTGGATGGCACTGCTGTTTTTGGCCGCAATCGAAATCATCGATGCGATGAAGTAGCAATCCCCCAAAACGCCTTGCCGCGACTGTTGGATCGTTGGTGCGCCAACGAAGAGGCTGCCGGTTGCATTTCGATAACTGATACCCGACCCTACCAACGTCGGTTCATCGGTACCCAAGAACCACTTGTCGACTAAGTTGTTGACATGGGTTGCCGTTGAGCCCGCCACAAGGTTTCCGAGTGCTTGCCCGCGATATCGCAGGTTGGCCGGATTGTTGGTTACGAGCGACCGAGCAAGCTCGCGCACATGAGCAGGCATTTGAAAGTTTGTCTGTGCGGATGCCAAGAATCGCAAATCAGACAGTTCTGCGGAACTGATGTTGCCGTTGCTGACAGTGCTGCGAATCAATTGCATCATTTCGGCGCGACTAATTTCCCCGTCACCATACAAAGTCTGCAGCAGTGCGGCTATCGCCGGATCTTGCAAGTTGGCGTTCGTCGCGCTGGCGACAACCGAAACCGCAGCGACATAAGACGCCGAGCCGATTCGAGCGGTAACGCGATAGTTTCCCAGCGTGGTGCCCGCGGTAAACATCCCTGCGCTGTTGATGGTTCCGCCGGTTGCTGACCAAGCGATTGACGAGTTGTTTCCGACATTGTTGCCGAATTGATCGACAGCGGACAGACGAAATTCCAGCGCTGCACCACGGGCTACGTTTGCGCCGCCCGGCGTGACGCTGACATTGCTTAGGTTCTGAGCGACACGTACCGTAATGTTGACAGACAATGTATCAGCAGACGCTGTAATGACATAATCACCGGTTCGATCAAATATAATATGCGACGAGTTGTTTGTTGTTGCTAACAAAGCTTGGGCGTCAGCGGGAACCGTTGTGGTCGTCCATGTAAAATCTGGCTGCATTGGCATGGGGAGTCCGAACTGATCGACTGCTCTCACCCCCAGTGACACTCCGGTTCCATTGATGGTCGTCAACGTCCCTAAGTTTTGATTCGCGGAGTTGGTGAATACCGCGCGAGTGACGGTCTGGGCAACGTTGAACGTTGCGAATGAAGTAACGCTTCCGGTTCGAAGCCCAACGGTATAGGTTCCAGCTCGATTGAAAGTAAGCGTTGCATTGCTGCCGCTGGTGGACAAGGCAGCAGTGCCACCCGTTGGGGCTGAGGAAGTTACTGATGTGATTGCAGGTAGGTTTGCGATTGCGTTTCCGAACTGGTCATACCCGCGCACAGCAACACGACTCGTTCGGGTTGCCACATCGATCGGTGTCGCTGATGAAATCGCCGAATCGTCCGGGTTCAGCAATTCGATCGTGGTCACTGTCGACGTAACCAGCAATCTCGCATCAAATGTTTTTCCGCCGCCGATGACGCGGATGGTATAGGCACCGGCTTGCGAAAATGTGATGTCGACTTGATTTCTCGACGCGTTCAAAATCGGTTCCGCACCGCTTGGACTGAGAATCGTTTGCCAGGCGAACTCGGGCTGCTGGGCCAACACAGTACCAAACTGATTTCTGGCAAAAACCTGCAATACTTGGTTAACCGCTGTTACTGTTGTCGGGGAACTGGCCACCACGGGACGATTTTGCGCGGTGGATACGTGCAAGCCATCCAACGCCGACACAACGTTTACTGAGATCGTTTGCGTGACGTTCTGGGCATTGATACGGACGTTGTAAAGCCCTAATTGATTGAACGCGATCGAAAGGTTTGAACCAGAAATCTGTGGGATTATCCGTCCGGAAAGCGGAGTCGCCGTTGAGGTGACGGTAACACTGGGCGGCGCGGACATCACGTTACCGAATTGATCGATTCCACGGACCAATGCATTCAATCTTGATGTTGCGATTTCCAGCGGTGCATTCGTTTGGATGTTGTCACCACTAGCATTTGAAATCTGCAGTGCCGTTAGGCTCGGCACGACATTCAATACGGCGTTAAAGGAGCGGTTTGCGGCAACGGCTCGCAATCCGAAAGATCCGGTGCGGTCGAAAGTCGCCCTGACTTGGGAACCCGTAGCATTTAAACTAACAACACTGCCAGAAGGTTTTATCGGGTTGGTCCAAACGATCGTCGGTTGACGGTCCATTGGTAAGTTGAATTGGTCCACTCCAACGGCTCGGAATGTTTCTGACGTTGTTGATAATGTGAGTGGGCGGTTTGATGTAAGACTGAAGCCTCTGGGATTGGTTACGCGAATGTCGGACAATACCTGTACGACATTGACATTGACGCGGCTGGTCGCGGTCAATCCACCGCGGTCTCTTACAGTAACCTGAAACGCATACTGTCCTGCGCGATTGAAAGTGACCGCAGTGTTTGCTGCGGCGTTGGAGTTGTTTGCTGAAAAAACAGGATTCGCATCTCGAGGTCCCGAGACCATTCGCCAAGAGTACTGCAACAAAGTTCGGGATTCGTTATCCGTGGCACGTACAGTC
>DNWZ01000531.1 GCA_003506095.1 Planctomycetaceae bacterium
TGGACGCTTTGCTTGGTGTTGCTGGTCAAGAAATCCATCGCAAAATGAACTCCCTTGATTTCGCGTCCCGGCAGCGGCAAATCACGTGGCTTCGTCGCTCCGCAAGCCAACAGGACCGCATCGAAGGAACCGACCAACTCTTTCGGGTCGACGTTCTGGCCGACATTCGCGCCGGTTACAAACTTCACTCCCTCAGCTGTCATCTTGTCGACACGTCGCTTCACAGCCTCTTTGCTGAGCTTCATATTCGGAATGCCGTACTGCAGCAAACCGCCGATGCGATCAGCCCGTTCATAGACTGTTACCAAATGGCCCGCCTGGTTTAGCTGATCCGCGGCACTCAAGCCCGACGGACCGCTGCCAACGATCGCAACTTTCTTGCCCGTTCGCTCTGCGGGCGGCTGGGGCACAATCCAACCTTCAGCCCAAGCGCGGTCAACAATCGCGTTTTCGATATTCTTAATCGTCACCGGCGGACTGTTGATCCCAAGAACACACGCGCCTTCACATGGCGCGGGGCAAGTGCGACCGGTAAACTCCNNCTTCTTTCCAGCGATTGTTGTAGACCAAATCGTTCCATTCGGGGATCAAATTATCGATCGGGCAACCGGTCGCTGATTGGCAAAACGGGACCCCACAATCCATGCAACGCGCGCCCTGCTCGCGCAGTTGATCGACTTTCGGTTCGGTGTAGATTTCGTCGTAGTCGTTGACCCGAACAACTGGCAAACGCCAGGGTACTTTCTTCCGATCAAACTCTTTGAACCCGGTGGGCTTACCCATAACCGATCTCTCTCTGATGATAACGACGCTAAGAGCCTATCCGAAAAGGGGTCTGACCCTCTCCGGCGAGGCAAGAAAACCAATGAAAGGGCATTGCCAATGACGGCAATTTGCAAACATAGCCGACCACAGCTCAACTACTGGTCCGCCTGAATACCCTTGGCGCAACGCACGAATGTAATTAGAGCTAGGCCGTTTCGTCAATGCACAGCGGCTTTTCGCTGTAGCCCGCCCAAAATACCAGCCCGGCGCGCCAATCACGTGTGGAAACGAAAGCACCCGCATGACCAGCATGCGGGTGTCGATTTTTGCGAGTTTGAACAATCAATCAAAAGTAAACCGATGGGATTCGATCACGCAGCTTTCTTAGCTGCGGGTTTCTTTTCCGCGGATTTCTTGACACCGAGTGCCTGTTGCATTTGGGGCGGCAGCGTGGCGATTTGATCAGCCGTTAAAACCGTGCCCATGGTCTTGGCCAACTTGGCATTCGCTTCTTCAGCTTTCTTCAAAAGCGCCTTTTCCTCGTCCGTCGCATCGATTGTGGACATCACTGCGGCATCGAGTTCGCGACCCTTTTTGCCTGCTTCACGAGCGGCCTTGGCAGCATCGGCTTTCTTCTTGTTCAATCCTTGGGTCAGCCCTTCTTTGCGCAATGCTAGAATTGTCTCGGTGAACTCCTTCGCCGCCTCTTCGACTTTTGGCTTCTGTTCCGCAGTTAAGGTCAAGCCTTCGACAGCCTTTAACATCGGATTTGCAACCGCCGAACGCTTCTTTTCGTCGGCAGGCTTGGCGGCTTCTTTTTTGGCCGTCTCTTTCTTTTCAGTCTCTTTCTTGGGTCCGTCCGCCTTAGCTTTAGCCGCTGGCTTGGCGGCTGCATCCTTCTCGTCCTTTTGCGCCATTGTTGGCGTAGCCATTGCAAACACTACAGCGATGCAAGCGATTCGGGAGAACAGTTTCGTCATCATCAACCTTTGATGTGAGAGGGAATGGAAAATCGAACACTCCGACGCAACCCAGGCACAACCATCGAGAAGAACCGTGACACCCGTGTGGGCTGTTCGGTTGGCCACAGGTTGCAGTCAATATAACAATCAAAACCGCCACAAGCATCGCTGACGGACGATATTTCCACATAATTTATTAGATGAAGACATAGCCAGGGGGAGTCACGATCCGTGGCTCCGCGGCGCTCTTTTAAAGTAGCAGGCCAACGATTGCACCCGTCATGCAACACGCCAGCAGGCCCCCGAACATCGTTTTTAACCCCAGCTGGGCTAGATCTGACCTGCGTGACGGTTCTAACCCGCCGATACCGCCGACCTGAATCCCGATCGCACCAAAATTGGAAAAACCTGCCAGGGCATAGGTCAACACTGTAATCGTTCGCTGCGACAAGGCCGGCGATTCTGACTTCGCGATCGTTCCCAATTCCGCATACGCGATGAACTCGTTAGCCACGGTTTTCAGTCCGATCAACCTTCCCGCGTCCAAACATTCGCTGGCCGGAATTCCCATCAGCCAAGCCAAGGGTGCACAGATCACGCCAAGGATTTTCCCCAGGGTTAACACCGGAATCTGGCGACTCAACACCGCACCGATCGCCCAACTGGCCGATTCTAGCAATGTGTCCAACAATGCGATCAAAGCCAGAAATGCGATCAGCATCGCACCGACGTTCAACGCAAGTTTTAACCCGTCGGATGCGCCAGTGACCGCTGCACCGATCAGATTTTCTGATACATCGTCGCTGCGGCCTTGCGCGACCTCATCCGTCTCCGCACCGCTCCATTGACGGTTGACCTTTTCCGGCTCGGTCTCAGGCACCATCACCTTGGCGATCAGCAATGCCGCCGGAGCGCTGATGACCGATGCGGTTAATAAATGCGAAATGTCGATTCCCATCCCTGCATACACGCCCAGCAATCCGCCCGTAACGGTCGCAAAGCCACCGACCATCATCGCGCATAACTCGCTGCGGGTCATTGTTGCCAAATACGGCCTGACCACTAAGGGGGCTTCGGTATGACCGACAAAAACATTCGCTGATGCCGCCAACGTTTCCGCACCACTGGTTCCAAGGCTCTTTCGCATTACCCAAGCGAGTGCGCCGACAATTTTTTGCATAACTCCGATATGATAAAGAATGCTCATCAGCGCCGAAAAGAAAATCACCGTTGGCAGGATACCGAACGCAAAGGTTTCCAACAAAGTGCGATTGTCCCCGGCCTGGAACAGAAAGCCTCTGCCGGCGTCGACCGAGTCCATCACGCGTTTGAATCCATACCCGATACCACTGAAGAGACGGCTGCCGAGCATAGTTTTCAGCACAAACAGCGCCAAGGCAAATTGTAACGCCAGGCCGCCAATGACCACCCGCCATGGAAACATTCGACGACACTCACTAACCAACCAAGCCAACGCGATGAACGCGACAAGCCCAAATAAACAGTTGGCCTGTGGAGGCATAAAGCAGCCTTTCTTGAGTGTTTCTGTGGGCAAGAGATTTGAGTAGCTGAATTGGCAAAAACATTCAACAACGCATTTAAGACTGTTCGTTTCGTTGCGTATCAAAAATCCGATCACCGGCGTCGCCTAAGCCGGGGACGATATAAGATCGCTGATCCAAAATCGGGTCGATGGTTGCGACATAAATTCTTACATCCTTAAACATGCCTGAAACACGATCGATGCCCGGTTGCGAAGCGATGATGCTGACCACACGGATATCTTTGACGCCCCACTGAATCAACCGCTGTATCGCCAAGACAATGGATCCGCCGGTGGCCAACATGGGGTCTAGCAACATCACGACATCAGGCGCTCCACCGGTGGGTAACTTGTCGTAGTAGGAAATCGGTTCCGCGGTTTCTTCGTTGCGATAAAGCCCCAAATGCCAAACTTCGGCGTCGGGCAACAGAACCAGTAAGGGGTCGACCATGCCCAGGCCTGCGCGCAGGATGGGGACGATTCCGATCCGTACCGATAAGTGCTGGCAATCGGCATCGGCAAGCGGCGTGCGGATGGAAACGGATTGAGTCGGCAGATCTTCGGTCGCGCGAACTCCTAGCAACATTGCCAAGCGTCCGATCGCAAGGCGAAACGCACCAGGGCGCGTTCGGGCGTCACGGATCTCGCACAGATGGTGTTCGACAAGGGGATGTCGCAGTCGAAAAACTTGCGCGGTGGAAGACGGATTGAGCTCAGTTCCTGGGCCTAGTGTTTGATCCATCGACACGGGCGACTCGCAGTCTCAAGATTCATGGGGCGAGACAATCGGCCCCCCCGACGCTCGCAAAACGAATCGTAACCATTCGTCGACAAATTTGCTATCGCCCGACCATCTTGCCTAATCATTTGTCGCCGCTTGCTGCTTATTAACAACGCCTTTACGCCATCGCAGGCGTCCCGGCATAAAGTTCCAACAATTGACTTTGAACCTTCACCGCGCGTAGCAGCGTCCAGATCTGGTCGGCGCTGAATCGCACAGGCCCATCGCCAAAGATCGCTTCCAATTCAGCAGTCATTGCGGCGTGTTGATCGGTCGCTGCGTCAAGCCGAAATGATGCAGCGCGTGCAGCCTTAGCGACTGCAACAGGATCCCCCAGCGGCTCATTGCAGCTAGTTCTGAGCACCAGAAGGCACAATTGTGCGATTTGTGGTTGACTCATTTCGGGGTGCAAATCAGCTAAATGACGGGCAATTTCTTGGCAGGTCATATTTCAATTTTCCACTATGCAAGCCAATGCCGCCTTGCGGATTCGTTCACCAGCGTAGCTGAGAACTTCGGCGACAAAGATTCAGGGATAAGTAATAGGGACAAGGCATCGCAGATCGACTGGCGTGCAGCATCGACTGCGTTGTTACCCGAAACCTAGGTTGCTGCGCACGCTATGCAACCTTTTCCAAGTTCTTTTTGCCGCCTAAATGTCCTTCTGAGGGTGGATAATTCTGGCTGCTAATTTGCTACGGTGTTCGATCCACCCATAACGGGGCCGCCAAGGGGGTTTTGCTTTTACATTCGGACTCTATTGGACCGATCACGCACCCACTTCTTGACCTAGGCTTCGCACACTACCCCGCCTTTCCATTTGCTAAAATCTTCGCCAGCCGCTTGAACCGCACAACCTGTGCATTATCTTATCAGAGGTGTTCAGCTCGGCGTCGATCCCGAACGGAACGACGGGACCATAATCGTCTACACAACTGGAGGGGTTAACAGCCCATGCGTAAGATTCAAGTTTTATCGGGATTAGCCGTTTTGGCAGCCGCCATATCCGCTGGCCCGTCCGCTCAAGCGGGCTACGGCTCGTGGGGCAGCCACGGTTCATCAGGCGGCGCGTCGTACGGCAGCTCGGGTGGATCATCCGGTGGATTCGCCAGTCATGGTTCGTCCGGCGGTTATGGTTCGTCTGGTGGATATGGCTCATCGGGCGGCTTTGCATCGTCCGGTGGCAGCTCGGGTGTTGCTCACGTTGGACCAATTCGCCGATTGATCAGCCACTTGCATCATCATCATGCGGCCAAGGTCGCTCGTCGGGCCGCTTTCCATAGCAGTGGCGGTTCGTACGGCAGTTCTGGCGGCAGCAGCGGCGGTTACGTTTCTTATGGCAGCAGCGGCGGCAGCAGCGGCGGCGTTTCCTATGGCAGCAGCGGTCATGTCGCTTCGCCTGAAATTTACGGCGGCAGCTCCGGCGGACATTATTCGTCTCATTCGCAAAACCACTACCACGACGTTCCGGTCTACTCGTACAGCAACCCTGTTGAGCCGACGCAATACGCAGCCGCCGAAACCACGGCGACCGTCGACAACGATACCGCAATCCTGACGGTTTCTGTTCCAGAGACCGCGGTCGTTCGCGTCAACGGAATGCCGACCAAGAGCGCCGGATCGATTCGTCAGTTCATGTCGAGCGGCTTGGAAGCGGGTTATGTTTACAAGTACGAAATCGAAGTGCAGTATGAAGGCGTTGAATCGCCCGAAACGCATGTTGTGAAGTTGCGTGCAGGTTCCGCAGAGCGTGTTGTGTTCAACGGTCCATCGGCCGTATCGGACGTAGCTAGTGAAACGGTCGAATCCCCAGAAACCGTTGTGACGGTTCACGTTCCTGCTGACGCTAAGGTCGAATTGGCCGGAAATCAGACCAATGGCGAAGGCGAAACTCGCACTTTCCGTACTCGTCGCCTGGCCGCTGGCGAAGCTTGGGACAGCTACACGATTCGCGTGACAGCCAATGTCAATGGATCGGCCGTCACCAAGGAAAAGACGATGCGATTGGAAGCCGGTTCGGTTCACGACTTGGCGTTCGAGTTTGACTTGACTGAAGTCGCGAGTCGCTAATTCACGTAGGCATTTCAAAAGCCTCTTACATTACAAACACGCCGCTTGGATTTTCCGAGCGGCGTTTTTTTGTTTTCTGGTTTGTCGGTCTATTGTCGGCACTGTCCACCGTTTGATCCCCCGAACGCCTATACTGGATCGTCACTTTGTTCGGTTCTGACGCTGACGACTTTTTGGGTGCCGCAAACCATGTTTGGCCTCCGTCTGGATTTCGACTCGCCCACCTATCTGGCTTTGCTGGCGCTGCTGCCATTGATGTGGTGGATCAGTTTTCGCCGTTTGCAATCGCTCGGGGCAACTCGCCGATGGTTTGCGATCACGTTGCGAACCGCTGTCGTCACTGCCGTCATCCTGGCAATCGCAGGCGTTCAGGTTGTTTGGCAGACCGATCGTGTGACAGTGCTTTATCTGTTGGATCAATCCGAAAGTATCCCAGCAGAAAAGCGGGCTCAGATGCTCGAGTATGCGATCGAAAACGTGCGATTGCATCGCGATGCAGCTCGCGAAGATCGTGTCGGATTGATCGTCTTTGGTGCTGAAGCCGCAATTGAGATACCTCCGTTTGCTGACAATCTGCCAGCGAGCAGTCGCTTGGACGCTTTGCCTGGTCGCACCGATGCAACCAATTTGGAGTCCGCATTGCAGTTGGCCAAGGCGGTAATGCCCGAAGATTCACGTCGGCGGGTTGTGCTGATTAGCGATGGAAACCAAACCAAGGGCGACGCATCTTCGGCGATCTCAAGGTTGGCGCAGTCGGGTATCGGTATCGATGTGATGCCCGTATCGATCGGCAAGAATGCAGATGTATTGGTTGAAAAAATCGACTTGCCTACTGATATCCGTCGCGGCCAAACCTTTGAAGCTCGCGTTGTTGTCAATAATTTCGTCCAAGGCGAACGTACGGCCTCGGTGGTTGGGCGTCTGAGCGTTACGCGTCAGGTCGGTGGCGAAGAACAATTGTTGTTGGACCAACAGATCGAATTGGCTCCGGGCAAAAACGTTTTTCCGTTGACACATCGCATCGACGAAGCCGCACCTTATACCTACTCGGCAAAGTTCATCCCCGATTCGCCAGACGATGATGCGATCGCTGGAAACAACACGACAACAGCTTACACGTATGTCCGCGGGCAAGGTCGCGTGCTGTTTATCGAACCTGCCGATTCCGGCGGCGGGTACCGATTGTTGGTTGATCAATTGCGCAAATCGGACATTGAGGTCACGATTCAAAACACCAATAACTTGTTCGGTTCATTGGCTGAGTTGCAAGCTTATGACGCTGTGATTCTTGCGGGCGTCGCTCGTACCAGCGGCGATTCGGTCGAATCGATCTCCGCATTCACCGACGACCAAATCGAAATGCTGGTCCGCAATACCCAGCAACTCGGATGTGGATTGTTGATGATTGGCGGCCCAGAAGCGTTTGGTGCTGGTGGTTGGGCCGGAACGAAACTAGAAGAGGCGATGCCGGTCGACTTTGAAATCAAAAACCTTAAAGTCGCCGCAGTGGGTGCATTGCAGCTGGTGATCGATTCGTCGGGTTCGATGCAAGGCGAAAAGATGACGCTTTGCAAGGCTGCGGCAATCCAGGCTGTCAAGGCTTTGCAACCTACCGACATGATCGGAGTCATCGCGTTTGATTCCGAGGCCCGCGAAGTGGTGCCGATGCAGAAGGTCGCTGGCCGGTCGCACATCGCGCCACGAATCGCACGCATCACGGCGGATGGCGGTACCGACCTTTTTCCCGCGATGGAAAAAGGTTTTTTCTCGCTCCGAAAAGCCGACGCGTCAACCAAGCACATGATCGTGTTGACCGACGGACAAACGCCGCCCAACAGTTTTCGCGAATTGGTGACACGGATGCAGCAGGACGGGATTACGGTTTCAGGCGTGGCGGTCGGACCCGACGCCGATGTGAATTTGATGCGACAAATCGCTTCGATCGGCGGCGGCAAGGTTTATCACGTGCTGTCACCCAAAGCGATTCCGAAGATCCTGATGCGCGAAGCCCGCCGCGTCTCGCGTGGCTTGATTCACGAAGATTCCGCTGGCTTTTCGCCCGAGATTACTTTCCCGCATACTGTTCTTAGCGGCTTGGCGTCGCCACCACCGCTGCTCAACGGATATGTCATGACGACGCCCAAATCCAATCCGTTGGTGCAAACCGTGATGACATCGCCAGTGCCTGCTGGTCAAGAAAATCCGCTGCTGTCGGTTTGGCAATATGGGCTTGGACGGTCCGCTGTCCTGACCACCGATGCTGGCCAGCGATGGGCAACGAACTGGGTGTCGTGGCCGGGTTACGAAAAGCTGTTCGAACAATTGGTGCGTTGGCTGATGCGACCCTCGGGCGACACAGGCAAGTTCGACATCGCGACCCGTTTTCGTGACGGCGAAGTCCAGGTCGTCGTCAACGCGTTAGACCAATCCGACGAGTTCCTTAATTTTTTGCCGATGAACGCTTCGGTGCTTGATCCGAACATGAAGCCGATTCCGATGCAAATGCGACAAACGGCTCCGGGGCGCTATGTCGGCACCTTTCCCGCCGATTCGCCTGGCAATTTCTTTGTCAATGTTGTTCCGCAAGCGGGCACCGCGCCGCTAACCACCGGCGTGTCGGTTCCGTACAGCGATGAATATCGACTGCGAGAACTGAACGAACCGCTGCTCAGCAGTCTCGCGGCGACCAAACCGCGCGGCGGATTGGCCGGCGAAAAGCTCGAACCGCTCGGCGCCGAGGTGCTTCGCCTGGCCAAACAAGCCAACCCGTTTCGGGTCGGCTTGTCCAGCGATCGATCGATCCGCGACGTTTGGCCGTGGGCTGTTTTGGTCGCATGCTGTTTATTCTTCGCAGACATCTTCACCCGACGCGTCGCAGTCTCTTTGGGTTGGGTCCAGACAGCGTGGAAAGCGTTGGTCGGTGCCCCGCCTGAGCCCGTGCCAGCGATCCAGCGTTTGGACACCCTGCGGGTCGCCAAAGAATCGGTTGCAAAATCGCGAGAAGCGGCCGGCGCCCGATACGAACCGACATTTTCGCCGCAATCGGCGTCGGATCGCGATTCGAAGATTGTGGTCGGCTCCAAAGAAAAGCCGTTCGTCATTTCGCCGGAAGAATCCGCCTCAAACAAGAAAGCCGATTTTCAGGCAGATACCCACTCTTATACCGAGCGTCTGCTCGCTGCAAAACGGAACGCAAAACGCTAGGCTTTAAATCGGTTGGTCGTCGGCAAAGACGCGCACGCTTGCAGTACCAAAATCTATTTTCTCCCACTGTCGCAGCGATTGGATCAATTCGCGACGATCTTCGGCTGTGGGCAAAAACGGTCGGTCATACAGCCAAGACGCTTTCTTTGCGCCCGGTTCATATAAACCGACTCGCAAGATTCCTGGTGC
>DNWZ01000611.1 GCA_003506095.1 Planctomycetaceae bacterium
TCAAAGATTACGCGGAAAAGACGGCCCCGGTGCGCGGTGTCGATGTCAGCCTGAAAGGTTTTAAACCCCATCACCGAATCGTCAACGAAATTCGTTATATCGATTACTCCAGTCGCCAACTGCAGGATTCGATGACGCCGGCACAAGTGTTGGACATCTTAAAAGAGGGCAACCAGCGGTTTCGTAACCAACACCCGCTGCCACGTGATTTGATGCATCAAGTCAGCGCGACGGCACAGGAACAAAATCCGCTTGCCATTGTGCTCAGTTGTATGGATTCGCGCACGCCTACGGAAATCCTTTTCGATCTTGGGCTGGGCGACGTTTTGAATGTTTGCTTGGCAGGCAACGCGATGGTGGGGCCGCGTGTGCTGGCCAGCGTCGAGTTCGGGTGCAGCGAGTCTGGGGCAAAGCTGATCGTGGTGATGGCGCATACAGGTTCGCCGGTGATGCGGCAAATCGTCAACGCAGCTTGCGCCGCACAACCGGTGCTCGATTCGCCTCATGGCGAGCATTTTCCTTACTTGGTCGAGAACGTCGCACCGTCGATTTCGGAAGACGACAAACGCCAGTACCCTACGCTAACGCCCACGGAACAACAGGCGATGTGCGACCGAATTTCGCGTCGCCACATCATTCGATCGATCGAAACGATTCGCCAAGAAAGCGAGACGTTGTCGCGATTGCTGGACCAGCGAAAGGTCGGCATGATCGCTGTGATGTATGACACAAAAACAGGCGAGGCCGAGTTCATTAAAGAGTCGGCCATCGGATTTGAGCCCAACGGAGATTGAGCGCCTGTCCGAAAAGGGTCTGAGCCTTTTTACGCTGGGAAGGTCGGCATCGGAGTCGTCTTTTCAAAGTCGGTTTCACCCACAAACAGACAGCCAGCGTTGGGGCACTGTGCCAACGTCTCGTCGCTCATGTTTTCAACCGCTGTCGTGATCACCAAAACCACGCGTCCGTCGCAATCGATCAGATTGGGACACGTGTTTTGCGGCGATCCGGGCGTTCGCCAGACGGTTTTGATGCTGCCGTCGTTGAGATCGTACAGCCGCGTTTCGCCATCGCCGGGGCCAAGGAAGTTGAACATCGAAACGATCAATCCGTTGCCGTCGGGTGTCAGGATCGCCCCGTCGGGCACCGACGGATCATCGGTCAAATCGAGCAACACGCGACGTGGACCGAGCGTCCCAGCGGCGATGTCGAGGTCATAAGCGGCGACCTGGCGGGTCGGCGAATCGATGTCGATCAATTCTAACCCGCTGGCGGTGTGACGAATCGCCTTGCCGTTGCTGCAGATTTGATCGTTCCGTAATTGAATCAGTTTTTGATCGCTACCGCGATAAAGATAAAGCCCCGCTTTGGGAGTCTTGAACTCGAGTTCCTTGGTGCCGAAGATCAGATTGTCCTCCCACACCATGCCGTCATTGATAATCGTGTTTTCCACGTCCGCATCGACGGCACGACAAAACACGTCCCATGCGCCGGTCTGCGGCGTAAACCGGCCGACCAATCGTTCCAATCCCACAACAAAGGTCATGCCATCGTCACACGGAAACGCAAAACCAGGGCGACCAGGCAATTCAAAGCTCCGGTTGCGGGGACCCGCCGGATGTGTCGCAGCGTCGCCGAAATTGAGGACATTCAGCGATCCGTTGGTCGCCAGTTTTCCGTGCTGAATCGCGACCCACGAAAGTTCTCCGTTTCGATGCGTCGGATAGGGACCTTCGGGCAAAAACCGCAATTCAGCGGTTTCGGGGCGATAAAGGACTTCAGCGGTTCGAATGTCAGTCATGGGTTCCGGGGTCTTATCAAGCTGGCCATAAGGATGGTTGCGATTCAATCGCACGTCATCCGCATTGTAAAACAATTTGCAGGATTGTTCTTCGGGGCTGACGACAAACATCAGCAACACGCGAAAAGGGTGCCGGAACCACGATCTCGCGCGTCACCGATCATTCCGCGGCTTGGTCGAGTTTCGGTCGCACGACATTTTTGGCCAAACCGACTTTTTCTAGCGTCGCGATCACCCACCAAGACATGTCGTATTCCCACCACCGATGCCCGTGGCGAGCGGCACGCGGCTGGGCATGATGGTTGTTGTGCCAACCTTCGCCGTGCGACCACAACGCGACCAGCCAATTGTTGCGGCTGTTGTCACGCGTTTCGTAATTACGGTAGCCCGAAACGTGCGTTAAAGAATTGACCGCCCAGGTACCATGCAGCACGAATACGGTGCGAACGGCGACCGCCCACACGTACCAACTGGCCGCATAACGATACGCTTCGGACATCGAACCGCCGACGAAGTATCCGAACACGCCGCCAGCGAACGTGATCAGAATCGCATGGGCGACGAATACAAAGAACCAGCCGTTGTAACGTTCCATCCGCAAATAGAACGGATCACGCAGCAGATCGCGCACATATCGCTCGTAGTGCGTGGTGCGATCGAGATCGCGGTGACGGCAAACGACCCAGCCGACGTGAGCCCAAAAGAAATTGGCCAGCGGCGTGTGTGGGTCGGGTTGATGGTCGCTGTGTTGATGGTGCAAGCGGTGAATCGCTACCCATCGCGCCGGACTGTCCTGAAGGTTGCACATCCCCAATGTCGCAAACGTGTGCTCCAACCACGTCGGACAGGTGAACCCGCGGTGAGTTAACAAGCGATGATATCCGACCGTAACGCCCAGCATGCCAAACACAAAATGACCTAGAATCGCCAAGACGACGCCTGACCAAGTGAACAGATATGGCAAAACCGCCAACAAAGCGACCGCGTGAATGAGCACTAAAACGATTGCATAGGACCATACAACACGGATCGGCTTGGCCGCTTCGGGGTAATCCACCCGTTCATGCCCATCGCCCTTACCGGTCGGGATGACTTCGGTGTTGTCGCCGGGCTCGAATGAATCGACCGGTTTATCAGTAGCAATCGACATAACGAGTTCGCAATGAGTGGTTGATGTTCGCAGTTGTCCGCAAGGGAAAGTGTAACTGCCGCACCGGGTTTACCGCAGCGCCGAACATAAATTCAATCACCACTTTCCAGAATTGCTCAGTTTAGCCAAAACCACTTGTGTTTCACTCTTTGCCTAGGATCTTGGCATCCCTCAAAAAGGTGTCCATACGATCTCGCAAAGTGTGCATTTGATCACTGCTGAGCTGTTGGCCGATATGAGCGACTGCGTAAAGTGTGAAAATGGCGACGATTGCGACAACCGCGACCCAGCCCCCCCAGGCAGATCCGCCCAATGACCATTGGGAGTAAGCCAGCGCAACGCCAAAAAAAGCGCTGAACGCCATCGCGAGGTAAACGACCCAAACGAAAGCCCAGACTTCCAAACGGGGGGCAAACCGCCCGTGAATCAACGCTTGGTCGCCTTGCTGGTCGACATAAAACGATAGGTGGGGTGACCACAACCTGTGCTCTGCACTGGCCAAATGAAACTCGCCATACTCGCCATGCAGAAACATGGAATGAATCGGGCCAAGACTGTCATAGTGAGTTTGAATCCGCCGCATCGCTTCGGAACGATCGATGTCGAGTTGGATTTCAAACGTGGGACGTAAGCGGAACCATTGCATCGGAGGCTCACGGATTATGAAGGAGTAGCAGGCGGGAGGAGACGCGACAACAAAGAGGCAGAAAGATCAGGCCGGTGTCGTACAGACGGTGTTGTACGCCAAGGGCTTTCCTAATCAAATGATATCAGTCTGAAGTGGTACGTGCTATTTCCGATCAGCAGGTTAGCTGGGCGGGAACGAACGCCGGCCCGAACTTCTGCGATTTTCAATCCTTATCTATCGCTCTGGTTTCCTCTTTATGAATCAAACGGCCTTTGCGGCATGCCGAAATCTTTGTCCATCGCCAAGCCTGCCTTGGTGGCGAATGGGACCATGCCTAATTGCCTTGATCGCAATCGCATTCATCCCCACATCGCCGAATTCCACACAATTGCCATCGGTCGCATCACAGGCCGATTTGCGGTTATGCACCGCCAGCGGAACCAGTCCGCTGTCGGCCGAAGTGATCGAGCAATCGTTGAAAGACTCGATGCCTGCGGAACAATGGTCAGCTGAAAACCTAGCGGCGGCCAATGCATTGATTACGACACTGGCGCCGACAGATTGGCTAGGGCCACTGGCACCACTCGCCTTGTCGCCATTCTTCGGCATCACTTGCCTATCTGGGTTAGCGATTTGGAGCCCCGATTGGATGCCCGGCAATGGTTTGCTGACGCAATCCACGCCGCTTAAGAACTCGACGCTCTTTTGGGTCTTTGCGATCTTAACCGTCGTCACTTCGCTGCCTAAGTTATCCAAGGTCAGCAAACCGGTCGCTGCCGTGGTCGATCATGTCGAAGCCTATGCGGGAATCATCACGCTGCTGGTGATTCGTTATATGGCCACTTCATCCCAGGGCAGTTCGCCAGTGGAAGACTCGGTTTTGCAAGCCGGCATGTTATCGTTTTCGCTGGACGCGATCTTATGCATCGTCATGATCATCAATGTGATCGTTATCAACAGCGTCAAGTTTTTCTTTGAGTTTCTGATCTGGATCACACCGATTCCGCTGCTGGATGCCTGCTTTGAAGTGGCCAACAAAACGGCATGTGCGGCGTTGATTTCGATTTATGCATTCAGCCCAATGCTTGCTACCGTTTTTAACTTGATACTGTTTCTGGGGTGTTTAGTGGTACTGCGTTGGGTGAATCGTCGCGTCAAATACTTTCGACACATGATATTTGATTCGATATGGCCAATGTTGAATCAAAGATACGGCGACCCACGGCATGACCAGTTGACCGTATTTCCCAGTGCGGCTTGGAACGGTTTCCCGACTCGTACCTGCTTGACGCTGTACCGCAAGCAAGATGGGTGGGTGCTGCGCCAGTCACGATGGTTTCGGCCACCGCTGGAGTTTCAGTTGCCATCGGATGCCCGGTTCAGGATCGAACAGGGGTGGATGGTCAATGTCTTGGAGATCGTCACGCATGAGCGAATCAAAATGTCTTTCAGTCGGCGGTACCAACGTCGCCTAGACGCACTTGCCCAACGAATGGGCGCGGATATCGGCTTGTCCTCAGAGCCGTGTTCGCCGATCGCCGCGAAGGCCGAGTTTTCATAAAACGGATTCAGTTCTCATGCCTGTTGCCAGCACGTCAATCTGATAAAATCTCGACGTTGGCCGGTTTAAAAAAATTGCGTCTCATTACTCTCCCTCCAACTTCCCCCTCGTTTTCCACCTCGTTTGAAAGAAAACCTAATGCGATCATCATGGAACCCCCTGTCTGCTGTCGCTGCGATAGCGGTCCTCTTCACACTTAGCGGCAAAGTAGATGCAAAGGGACCGGCCTATACCGATCCTGCGGAAGCCGGTATCGATTTCCAAATTCAAGGCGAGTACGCTGGAACCATTCAGACCGATGAAGGCGACATTGGCTGGGGTGGTCAAGTGATCGCCCTTGGCGACGGCAAGTTCGACTTGGTCGGTTACAAAGGTGGCTTGCCAGGGGCCGGATGGAATCGCGGCGACGAGACATTGAAATTTTCAGGTGAGATGAAGGACGGCAAGAAAGCCGTATTCCAAACCGGGGAAAACACAGTCGAAGTAGCTGATGGAAAATTGGCTTTGGTGATCGGCGGCACAACGATTGCCACGCTGGACAAGGTCGAACGAAAGAGCCCGACGCTAGGCATGAAGGCCCCTGACGGAGCGACCGTCCTGTTCGATGGGAATTCGACCGATGCTTGGGAAAACGGAGAAATCGTACACGGCAATCTGCTTGGGGCGACCAACGTTTCGACGAAAGAAAAACTAGGCGATCATACACTGCATGTCGAGTTCCGCACGCCGATGATGCCGAAGGATCGTGGCCAGGCGCGTGGCAACAGCGGCGTCTACATGCAAGGTCGATATGAATTGCAAGTATTGGATTCCTTCGGCTTAGAAGGGAAAAACAATGAGTGTGGAGGTATCTATACGATTGCCCAGCCGATCGTAAACATGTGCCTGCCACCCCTGTCGTGGCAAACTTACGATATCGACTTTACCGCTGCGAAGTATGAAGGCGACAAGAAAGTAAAGAACGCTCGGGTTACCATCAAACATAACGGTGTTGTGATTCATGACGATCTGGAGTTGCCCAATGGTACACCTGGGTACAAACCTGAAGGTCCTGGTAATGAATCTTTGTTTCTACAGAACCACGGCGACCCGGTAGCGTTCCAAAATATTTGGGTGGTTAAGAAGTAGGTCCAAAATACGACCTCGATTCAAGCAAAAAAGCCTGACGCTTTATTAAAAGCGTCAGGCTTTTCGTTTATATTCGTTCGACTTAAACGATGCGAGGCTATCGCCGAGTGCGATAGGATGCAGCGGCACCCCGATTGGGCAATTGAGCAGATCGAACCGCAGGCGATACTGCTTTTGTCTCTGCGATGTCGGATGCGGGAAAAATGTCTTGGTGCACATCCGGAAACTTGCCGGCATCTTCACGCTGGACCAACTTCCCATCGGCTGCCCATTGTGACCAAAGGCCCATTTGCTCACCGCGTGCGTACTCGCCGTGNNTCCCGTTGGGATACCACCAAGCCCATGAGCCCGTCATCAAACCGTCGGCATAGACGCCTTTGCTTTGCAATTGTCCCGATGGATACCACCATTGGAATTCGCCAACGGGTTGATTGTGCTGGAATTGACCTTCGATACTTTTTGTGCCGTTTGCATGCCATCCGACGAATGTGCCGTGCCGCAACGGTTCGCCCGACGGTAACGCCTCAGTCGTGATCTGCGAGTTCCACCAATCGTTTGAAACAATTTGTTCGCTGTCTGAAACCAGGAACGATTCCTCCATCCGCTTCTTCGTCCTACGGTCGGGGTCATACCAAACCGTTCGCGATTTCAAGACTTTACCCTGGTAGTACATCACCTTTTCAGGTTCTTTCTGAGTTGACAAAAAGCGAGATGCCGGGCCATCGGGAACACCGTTTCTGTAATTCACTTCGCGAACGGCTTTGCCACGACTGCTAAGCCACACCGAAGCACCATTACGCACGTCATTTTCGAACTGGAAAACTGCGACTGCGTTGCCGACGGAATCAGCAATGGTCCAATCACCTTCGATCTTGCCGTTCACAAAATTGGCTTCGGAATGAAATGGTGGCCGAAACCCCGAATCAATCGTATCCGCAATTCGCTGTGCGACAGCAAGTGGGATAGTTTGTTTCCACACACCATCCAATTTTCCCATTCGAAAATTTCCGGTACGGGAGATTGCGCCTTTGGCGTCGTACTCTTTATAAACTCCGTTATTCACAAGGTTGCCAGTGGAATCCTCTGTCACCCATCGTTCGATCTGGATTTTCCCGTCGGGTGTACGTTGCTGCAAAAGCTCTGCCGTGAAGACCGAATCGCGTGCCACCGTCTCGGGCGCTATTTCAAACACGGTCTCGGTGGGCATTGCGATCGCAAGAATCTCGGCATCATCGATCGAAGCGAAGTCCGACCGAAGACCGTTATCGTTGTTGACAACCAATATCGATTGTTCTGAAGTTGAAAGTTTCGACGGTGGAAATCCTTGCGGTGGGTTAAGTTCTTGAGCCGAAGAGACACAAGGGTAGGCTGCCGCGGCTGTGAGCACGACAGCCGTGGTATAGCGTCGAATGAGATTCCGCTCTTGTCTCATTATAAATGATCCTAAGTGAGAATTTTACGATGGGTTACTTGGTGAGAAAGCACTCAGGCCGCATCTCGCAAAATCGCATTAACAAACATTCCGAAAGAAATATTTAAGGAATGATCCTGAATGCACTAATTACGAATGTACTGGAGTGAATGTATGACGTTTTCAATACACAACTGTTGCACCGCGTGTAGTGATAATCGGGGGTTGGAGTGGATCCTCCCCATCCGATTTGTAGTAGACCTAGTCGCAACGATTGGGCAATATAGGTTATGTCGGCAAAATGCGACGCGAATTGATTGCGGTATGGGCGCAAAGAAGTGCGGCGAAACGCAACTTTATCCGCAAAAAACGCTGCGAATGCGCGTTACTGAAGACTCCCGAACCGGTCGATCTGGTGGGCTGGGAAGAGAGGAGCACGCTTGGCCTATGATAGCATGGCCTGTGATAGCTCGTGCGCGTTTTCGCTGCGAATGCTACTAAAAGCTATTGCCAGCGAATCGCATTGCGAACCTTGGCACCAATGCTTCTGCTAGTGGATCATCGTTTGGGCCACAGAACCCCCAGTGCTCGCGTCTGCGCCAACCTTCTGCGTATTCGTACTTGTCCGACATATTGCCGACTACTGACGACCCGTCTCGCATCGTCTGAATATAAGAATCCATTCCCTGGCTTTCGTCCAACCAACGTTTCTGGCTGGTGTGAGCTGCGAGCGCTTCGGCCTTGCGTTCAAGCACGGACGTGATGTCGACAAACAATTTTGGCCACACGACATCACCCATCGGCGTCGCGTTGCCGACCGGTTGTGCGTGATAAACCGTGACAGGTTCCATATAAACATCAAGGGGCGGATCACTTTCAAAGTTTGGCATGCCATGTGTGAAAGCGGCCGAAACGGCTAATCGGCATGCATTCTCGTGGTCTTCCATAT
>DNWZ01000248.1 GCA_003506095.1 Planctomycetaceae bacterium
TTGCGGACCAAGTGCAGATGTCGCTTGACGGTCGAATTGGCGGCACGTTGTTGCAAGAGACCGAAGAGTTGCCGGTTCGTGTTCGCACCAACGACCCGTCGCGATCGGAAGTCGCCGGCCTGCGGTCGATCGAACTGGTGTCGATCAGCGGAGGCTCGAACGAAAACGGCTCATCGGCGACGATGGTTCCGCTTGCGGCGGTGTCGCAACTCAGCTTGCAACCGCAGCCGGGTGTCATCGTGCGGCTCAATCGCCAGCGGATGAACGAAGTGGGCGGCTATCTGGTCGCTGGCAAGTTGCCGTCGATCGCCCTGGCCGAGTTCGAGCAGCGGTATCAAGCCAGCGGGATCGTTTTGCCGCCGGGTTACGAGTTGCGGTATGGCGGCGAGGCTTCCAAGCGGGACGACGCGGTCGGCAATCTGCTGGCTAGTGTCGGTGTCTTGATGGCGATGATGCTGGCCACCTTGGTGTTGTCACTGGGCTCATTTCGGTTGGCTGCGATCATCGGTGCCGTCGCCGCGTTATCGGTCGGCCTCGGATTGCTGTCGATCGGATTGGGCGGGTATCCGTTCGGGTTCATGGCGATCATCGGCACCATGGGGCTGATCGGAATCGCCATCAACGATTCAATCGTCGTGGTCGCGGCGATTCATGACAATCATGGCGATCGACCGACATCGCCCGAAGAACTGGCTGTGACCGTGTCACATTGCACGCGTCACGTCATCGCAACCACGGTGACGACGGTCGCCGGTTTCGCGCCGTTGATCTTGTCCGGCGGCCAGTTCTGGCCACCACTTGCCGTCGCGATTTCAGGCGGGGTGGTCGGTGCGACGCTGCTAGCGATCGTTTTTGCCCCCGCGGCTTATCGACTGGTGTATTGCCAATCGCCATTGCTACTTAAGCGGCAAGTCGTGGAAAACCGCCAGCAAGTGCCAGATCACGTTACGCTCGGCCCAGCAATGACCACGCATTGAAACGCGGATTTTTCGAAGGCTGACGAGCATTCCCGAGCGGGAAAAATTCGTTTGCTTGATTGGGTTGCATGGCGTATAGTTCCCGATCGGGAAGATTAATCGATTTCCCGCTGTGAAATCGCCATCGGATCCCGCTCGGGAAAATTAAAGCGTGGTTATGACCAAAGTCACCAGCACCGCTGACATCGGCCGACTCGTCCGCGAGCGCCGTAAGCAAGCAGGCCTGACGTTGAAGGACGCCGCAGGAATGGCCGGTGTTGGAGTGCGTTTTCTGTCCGAATTGGAACGCGGAAAGCCGACTCTCCAAATCGGCCTAGCGATAGAGGTCCTCCACCTGTTTGGACTTGATCTGTATGTTCAACCGCGTGGTGAACGCGTATGAGCGATGTGCTCAATGTTCATTACCAGCAGCATCTGGTCGGGCAAATAACGCTCGCCGAGGCAGCAGCGCTGAAGTTTGAGTACTCAGCGAGTTGGCAAAAGTGGGACGGCCGATTTCCGATATCGTTGTCGCTTCCGCTGGACGCGGCACTGAAGGACTCCGTAGGACATCATTTTTTTGGGAACCTATTGCCCGAAGGAAACGTGCATGAGCAAATCTGCCGGGCCTTAAAAGTCTCAGCGAACAATGATTTTGAACTGCTTAAGGCGATCGGTGGCGATTGCGCCGGCGCATTGACGACCACACCTTCAAACGTCTGTCCATCGGATGTTTGGTCGCCTCGATATGAGCGGATTTCCGAACAGCAACTTGAAGAGTGGTCGATCGGAACACCAGGCGTTTTTTCGGAGGTAACGGGCCGCGGGGAGATCCGTCTGTCGTTAGCCGGCGCTCAGGATAAGTTACCGGTTCATGTCGAGGGTGATGAGATCTCGATTCCTTTAGGCAACACGCCGAGCACTCATATTCTTAAGTTTGCATCGCCACACTACGCGCATCTGCCTGAGAATGAAACGTTCGTCACGATGCTGGCCCATGAAGTTGGGTTGCCGGTGACTGACGTTAGCATTCGCAAGACAGCACGCGGCGCAATGACGCTGATCACTCGATATGATCGACATGATGTTTCTGGGCGATGCATTCGGCTGCATCAAGAAGATTTCTGCCAAGCCTTGGCGATTCACGCTTCACGCAAATACGAAAAGGAAGGCGGGCCGAGTCTTAAGCAATGTGCTCAAATTGTCAGGCGGCACGCTTCGTATCCGTTGGCCGACTTACAAAGGTTACTTCAATGGACACTGTTTAATTTGCTTGCCGGTAATGCTGACGCGCACGGCAAAAACCTATCTCTGCTTTATGATTTAAAAGGATCGCCAAGCCTCGCGCCGTTTTATGATTTGGTTTGCACCCACAACTATAAAAAACTATCACGCGAAATGGCCATGAGACTCGGGGGAGCAACTGATCCGTATCTAGTAACCATGAAGCACTTCGCTCAATTAGCTACAGATTTTGGTTTTCGAGCAAACATCGTCGTCGATCAGCTAAGCGAACTGGCAGATCGTCTGAAGGAATCGCTGCCTGTCGCTAGCGATAAGTATCGCCAGCGGTTCGGCGACTCGCCAATCCTGACTCGCATACCGACCATTGTGCGAAAGCTGATCCGACGGGTCCAATCACAACTGAAGTAGCGATCGATCGCACCAGCAATCCGCATCGCCGGACAAGCTCATGACGTTCGCGTACCGGAAAAGGTGTCCAACACTCCTACATACTGGCGACGATTTTTAGCAACGTTTCGCGGACGATTTGCGGATTCGCGTTGGGGTTTTTCTTTTTCGCTTGCCCGATCAGCGAACCGATCGCCTGCTGCTTGCCAGCCTTATAGTCTTCGACAACTTGTGGGTTCGCTTCTAGGATCTCGCGACACAGGGCATCCAGCTCGGACGAATCAACCGACTTGATTCCCAGCGCAGCGACGACTTCGTCGACCGATTGCCCGTTTTCAATCATCTTGGCGAAAACGTCGCGAGCACGTGCGTTGTCCAGCTTTCCACTTGCAACCCTGCCGAGCAGATCGCCAAGACTGCTAGCCACAATCGGGAACGTATCGATCGTTCCGCCACGCTCCTTTAATGTACGCATCACATCTTGCTGGATCCAACTGCTGGCCCGGCGGCCATCGCCCGACGTTTGCGCGGCCGTCTCATAATAGGTGATCATCGCCGCACCTTGATTGACAATCACATCAGCGTCATAAGCCTTGATGTCGTATTGCGACTGCAACCTTTCACGCGTTTGCGCCGGCAATTCACCTAAAGATTCACGAATCGCGTCAACTTGCGCGGCAGGGATACGCACCGGCAACAGGTCGGGATCGGGAAAGTAACGATAGTCGGCCGATTCTTCTTTTTCACGTTGCGGAAACGTTTGCTCAGCGACATCGTCCCAACCGCGAGTGGTTTTGGTTTCCGTTTCGATCGTCTTGCCGGTCTCTTCCCATGCCAAATACTGGCGGTCGACTTCATAAGCGATCGCCCGTTCGATCGACCGAAAACTGTTCATGTTCTTGATCTCGACGATCGGCGTGGCGACTCGTTTGCCGTCGACATCGATCCACAAATTCACGTTCGCATCGACTCGCAAACTCCCTTCTTGCATCTCGCAATCCGAAATGCCAAGGTGAGTCATCAATAGTTTCAACTCGAACAAGTAGACCCGAGCTTCGGCAGCCGAACGCATATCCGGTTGGCTGACAATCTCTAACAGCGGTGTGCCGCAGCGGTTCAAGTCGATCCGCGAATCGCTGCGCCCCGCCGCTTCATCATGCATGCTTTTGCCCGCGTCTTCTTCTAAGTGGGCGCGAATGATACCGATGCGACGCGTGGCGGTTTCGTCCTTGGGATCGGCAATGTCGAGATACCCGTCGGCACAGATCGGCAGATCGAATTGACTGATCTGATAACCCTTGGGCAAATCGGGATAGAAGTACTGCTTGCGGTCCCACTTGGTCATTGGCGGGATCGAACAATTGATCGCCAATCCCGCACGAATCGCCAGCTCAATCGCTCGCTGGTTCATCACCGGCAACGCACCTGGCAACCCTAAGCAAACCGGACAAACTTGCGTATTGGGTGGTGCACCAAAACGGGTTTCGCAGCGACAAAAAAGCTTAGTTTGGGTCTTCAGTTGGACGTGAACTTCGAGTCCGATCACCGTTTCAAAAGGAAGACGATCTGTCATGGTCGCACTCATCGATTGGGTCTCCCGCGATGGAAATCGGTCGCGTGTTGAAACAGGGCAGCGGCGCGCAGTACGGCGACTTCGCCAAGCGGCGGGCCTTGCAATTGGATGCCGATCGGCAACCCTTTGTTTGTCGGTTGGCCAGGAATGGAGATCGCCGGAATGCCGGCTAAGTTTGCCCCGACGGTGAACAAATCACATAAGTACATTTGAATCGGGTCGTCGATCTTTTCGCCCAATTTGAATGCGGGCGATGGAGTGACCGGCCCCAGCATCACGTCGCATTGTTGGAATGCAGCATCATAATCGCCGCGAATCAATCGGCGTGCTTTGAGTGCCTTTAGATAGTAGGCATCAAAGTATCCGGTGCTCAGTGCGTAGGTTCCCAGCATGATCCGCCGTTTTACTTCGCTGCCGAACCCTTCGGCGCGGCTGCGGCAATAAGTGGTAACCAGCGGTCCTAAGGCACCGGATTGGCGATCCGAAACCTCCGCGCGATGCCCATAATGTGCGCCGTCGAAACGGGATAAGTTGCTGCTCGCTTCGCACGGCGCGACGACATAATAAGTCGGCACACCAAAGCGACTGTGTGGCAGATGAATATCCACAACCCAAGCTCCGGCTGCGCGGAAAACGTCGATCGCGTCGTTCACCGAATCTCGAATCGCATCGTCCAGCCCTTCGTGATCGAGCGCTTCGCGTATCACTCCGATCCGCATCCCGCGCACGTCGGGCTGAACCGTTGCACCGACATAATCGTCGGCGGCGATATCCAACGAAGTTGAATCGTGAGGATCGAATCCGCCAATCGTTTGCATCAGCAGCGCGGCATCTTCGACCGACCACGCCATCGGACCGACTTGGTCCAAACTGCTGGCAAACGCGATTAATCCATAACGGCTCACGCGTCCATAAGTCGGTTTTAAACCCGTGATGCCACAAAACGCGGCCGGTTGGCGAATCGACCCGCCGGTGTCGGTACCGAGGCTGAGCGGGACGTTGCCCGCAGCGACCGTTGCCGCCGCGCCGCCGCTGCTGCCTCCGGGCGTTCGATCGCGGTCCCACGGATTGCGAGTCAACCCAAAAGCGCTCGTCTCGGTGCTCGCCCCCANNTCGCAATCGCATCGGCGGCGCGAAGTTTAGCAACCACCGTCGCGTCGTAGGGCGGGCGAAAGTTCCGCAGCATATTCGACGAACAGGTCGTCGGCATGTCGCGAGTGCAGAGCACATCTTTGACCGCGACGGGAATACCGGCCAAGCGACCGAGCGGTTCGCCGGC
>DNWZ01000638.1 GCA_003506095.1 Planctomycetaceae bacterium
TTGCTTGCCCAGCATCAGTGGGTTGCCCAAGGTTGGATTGAAGATGCCCAGGCCGATAGCCAGGAAACAGTTCGATGAAGCGAAGATTGCAATACATCGCCGCCGTGTTCTTGGTGGCTATGTCGATTTATGGGATCGATCGTTGGATTCGCAACGATGCGGATTCGCCGTCGACCTTGGCTTCGACTGCAACGCGAGTGCGACCGTCGACCTGTTTTGAGTGCCACAACGATATCGCGACCAAGTACGCCGCGGCGCCGCACAACAGCACGCTGCGACGTGGCGACGATCCGGAGGTGATCGCAGCGTTGGCGGGCAAGTCGGCAATACTCAATGACCACCGGCACAGCTTTGTCGAGCGGGGTGGCCAATTATTCGCAGGCCATTCGGCGATGCCGACCGACCGTCGCGTCGATTGGGTTTTCGGTTCTGGCCACCATGCGATGACTCCGGTTGCGATCGACGTTGACCCTGACGGTCATCCTCGATTGACTCAATTCAACGCCTCGTTGCTGGCCGATGGCGAACTTGGCGCGACACCTGGATTGGGAGTTACGGTTGGCCAACGCGATCCGGCCCAAACGATTGCGGGCTTGCCACCGACACATGGAAAAATCAGCGATCCGGCGGAAACGCGGCGATGCTTTGGTTGTCACGTCAGCGGCCTGCCACAGATTGATGGTCGAATTGATTTAAACAATCTGATCGCGAACATCGATTGCAACCGATGCCATCCCGGCGCGACCGCTCATGCCCAATCCGGTGGTGTCGCCGGGCTGACACTCGACTGGGCCAATCTGACTCCGCTGGAAGCGATCAATCGTTGTGGTGAGTGTCACCGCAGGGCCGACGAGTTCACGCCTGACGAACTCGGGCCCGATGTGTTGCACTTAGTGCGATTCGCGCCCGTGGGGATGGCGATGAGCCGCTGTTTCGTTCGTTCGCAAACTACCGAAATGGCAACATCGGACCCGCGGTTTGCAAGGTTCGACTGTGTCACCTGCCACGATCCGCATGCACCGGCCAGCACCAATGCGGCTCATTACAACAAGACCTGTTTTGCGTGCCACGATTTCGGCAAAGGCGGCAAAGCCAGTGTTGCGTTACAAGGCCCTGGCCCGCACCCTGGCCAGCGAATGACCAGCGGTTGTACCGCCGCTGGGGCGGAATCCTCCTGCGTCTCGTGCCATATGCCCAAGAAAGAATCGGGGGAAGGTTTGTTCTTCACAGATCATTGGATTCGAGTCCATCGCCGCTGACCGCCCCGCCGATCAGTAAAACGACTCAAACCCTGCGATGAATGATTACCGATCGTAGACGCGATCAGCGACTATCTACTCTGGTTGATTGATCAGATAATGGCATTCGATACAAGATTTTTCGAGCCGTAAGATCGCTTCCTTAGCGCCGTCCCGATCGTTCGCTGCAGTCGCAGTAATCAAATCCTCAATCGAGCCATGAAAATCGTCACCATGCGTCTTATAAACCTCCGTCGCCAAAAATCCGTCAATCGTCCTCGCAGACTGTTTCATCCTGACCGCAGCAGCGTTTACTCGCGATAAGTTGCCACCAAGGATGGCTTGCAAGGCATCCTCCATCGCAACAGCCTTGCGTCGCATCAACTGATTCTTCACGTTTGCTCGCTGAGGGCTTGCATCATGTTCCTGGACCTTCTCCCACGCGAATTGCAAAAACCACAGGCCCAGGGCGCCAATGGCTATTCCGCATGCGACGGTCAAAAAGATGCTTGTTGTCTTTTTCAATTCCATTGTTTCGTCCTTCTGAAAATCGAGAATCGCCTCGACGTCTTTGATTCATTCGCACGAGCGGATTTTATCGAATGGGTCGCAGGGGTGGATTTGGGTTGAAGTGAATCGCCAAACGGTCGTTGGTGGTTAACGCTGGTCGTTCTTTTTCTAGCGGCAAAATCAATGCAACTTTGCGAAATTTTTAAAACGTCGGCACTCCTCTGTATGGGACCAAACGCGGCGAACCCGGCGGGTGGCCATTGCCCTTGGGTCACGCGGACCGGATATCGTCTGGCCGGCAACCATTGCACAGCCTCAACGCGATCGATTGACTGACAAATACAAATTGCCCGTTTGCTCGTCAACCGCTACGCTATCCAGCAGTGTCGAGATTGCCGATTTTTGTCGGTTTGTGAAATTCCAGCCTGTCGATCATGCGGCGGCGCAGTTTTTGGGCCAATGGTGGCAATCGGGCAACTCCGCTGCGGTAAAACATTTTCAGCCGCGGCGCAAACGTTCTCTTGCGAGGTTCATGACCGTGCGTCGATTTTTGTCCGAACTTCACTGGTTCTGTTCACACACCGGCCCCCACACCCAACTAACGGCTTATCGCCCGTCTCGGGTCGAACCCGTGACGCAATCGCCAGCCAAATTGCCGGTGCCAAGCGTCGCTGTCATCATCGCGATTTTCGGATTTCAAGTCGCAATGACATTCGGATGCGGACGGGGCGACACGAGCGAGTCGGTCGACAAGGAACTGTTGAACGCAAATGCGGGGGCAGCTTTGTCGCCTGAGATCATGGCTCAGGAATCGCAGTCGCCATCCCCCAGCGACGGCGGTGCGATTCGTCAAAACTCCGGCAGAACCGCAGGCTCGGCCCAGACTCTCGCCGACCAGCAATCGTTAGCGATCAATCCCAATGTGGATGCCCAAGAGTTAAGCGATGCGCTGTTTGGCGATGCGAAGAACAACTCATCAAAACCGGGCATGACAGATTCCGTATCGTCGGTGCCAAGAAAAGATTTGCTTCAATTGCAGAGCGAGTTGCCGGTGCCGCGGTTGGTCGATTTCCTGCGGGCCGTGGATATTGAAATGCAGAATGTCGCCTCAGGGCGAACCAAAATGCAGAGCAATGCTGAAGCGAATGATGAAATGATTCGCTTGGCGAACTTAAAACTGCAAGCTTCGACCCAACTGATCAACAAATCGCCCGCAGACAGTGACGATCACGTCATGGGCCTACGCGGCCAATTGCAATCGTTTTCGCACTTGGCCGCGCTGGGCGACTTGCCATCTGCCGAACAACTTGAAAAGCTGGCACGTGAGCAATCGCAAAGCAAGATTGGTTCCTTAGCGCTGGACAGCAAGCTTGTGTTAGTCGGCTTGGCGATGGAACGACTGCGCAACGGCAGCGCGAAAGATTCATCCGAGATTCTTGATCTTATCGCCAACATCGCTCAAGCGCCACAAAAACCAGACGTGTCGGCGCTGATGGTTATGGGGCAAGCGCACGCGGTCATGCAGCAGTATGGTGATGAGGCGGCGGCCGAGCAGGTGCGCGAAACCATTATCGAACTGTTTGCCGATCATCCCAATGAGAATGTCGCCGCCATGGCAATCGGCTTGGCCGGGTCACCGAAGTTCGCAGACATCGACCAAGCCATGCGAAAGTTTAGTCGAGGTGAAGAGATACCAGTCGATCAATGGCGCCAAACAGTCGATAAGTTGTTGGAAACATCAGCAGACGTAACATCAATTCAATATCTGGCCGGTGCGGCGCTGCAATTCGAAGCCGCTGGAAACGAACTGCTAGCGGATACAACGTTTCAAGCGATCGCCGAATCGGAGAATGTGGTCGGCAAGTCGGCGGATGAATTGGCGGTAGCCGTCGAAGCGCGACGGGCCCGGCGTGTCGCAGTGGGCGAAACCTTCGCATTTTCAGGGCCGAGTGTCGATGGCAGACCACTTTCGATCGAAAGCTATTCAGGCCGCGTGGTGATGATGCCATTTTGGGCAATCGCAATCCCAGAATCGCTGACCATCCTGCAAACGCTCGATCGGATTCGCGACCAACACGATGGCAAAGTCGAAATCGTCGGCATGAACCTCGACGCCCAAGACGCTCCGGCAGCCGACTTTTTACAGCAGTCACCGGTCATGTTCCGCAGTTTTCAAAGTGTCACATCGGCAAGCGGAGCCAATGAAATCGCAAAACAATTTGGCGTTGTCTCGTTGCCATTCGTCGTGATCATCGACGCGTCGGGAAAAGTCGCCGCAATCAACCTGTCAGGACGCGGGCTAAGCGAACAGGTGGCCCAGATCGTCGGCCAGTAGCCACCAACGGCGTGCTGGAAATATCTTTGGCAAGTTATCTTCTTGTCCGTTGAAGACGGTAACTTGATTGAAGTTGGCAAGCCAATTGGTTGCCACATTCTTATCTTGTCTCCATTCTGATAGGTGCTCGCATGAATTGCTTCCTTCGGCGACAACCACCACACCATCGTGGTCGCGCGATCTTATTCTCGATTTTTCTACTAATCATTCTCTCCTAAACAAGCTGTTCGAAAGAAAAACTCGCGGAAATCGCCACAGCGGCAAAAGACCAGGCCCAAAGTGTGCAAGAGAAAGCCATGGGGGCCCAGCAGCAGCCACGCGAAATCGCAGTCGAGACGCCGGTTTCCGAACCAATCGACTCAACCGGTCGCACAGTGATCGGCTTGCCGTCACCGATACAAACAAGTTACGGACATTTCTGTTTTTATAAGATCGGCGGCGGACGATCATCGGTTGTGCAGTTGACAAGTTACGAACCCGAAAAGGGCTCGAAACCGAGAACAGTTGATCATTCTTGGTGAGCCGCTCGGGGTTGACTTGGAAATGCGTTTGACCGTCTCGAATCGAAAGCTTCATGACTTTTGCCTCGCTTAGATATCAAGCCCAGCAGGAATGAAAGTCCGTAATGCGATGGCAGCTAAACTGCAAAAGAAGCAGCCCAAAAGAGTTGCACAATTCAAAAAGATTTCAAAACTGGCCCAGGAAGGAAAGTTCCAGGAAGCGGAAAACATACTGATTCCTATCGAGATCGAAGGCCCGATGCGGAAAATGAGAGCCGGCGCGGCAAATCAGGAAATCGATCAAGTGATTGCGCGCATTAAGCCTGACCCGGCCGCAATGGACGTTTGGGAACGGGCAAGGATCGGGCGCTCGACCAACCGAAACGTGATGATTGCAAACCCAATGCAGGTCGCCAATACGATCGCCTCATAAATCGCCTGCACATACCAATTCGTGGCATGCAAGTGTGACCACATGGTCACAAACGCATTGATTACCAGCAAGTGCGAAAGATAAAGGCTGTAGGATGCATCACCCAGGGCAACGAGCTTGCGACTAGTCATCCATTGAATAAGTTTGTTGACGCGTCTGCTTTTTTCACTCGCGATCAATCCATACAGAACCAGCGATGAAGCGCCGCCAAATACCAACACACGAGTCAGCCCGAATTCGGTCGACAAATCCGTATACGTTTCAACTACCCAGCCGCCGGCGACAAACAATGCGGTTCCGACGCATATCGAAAGCTTGCCGAAACAATTGATCTGTCGGTTGTAGAGAAATCCGATCAAGCAACCCGCCAAAAACTCGAGGGGCATCGGTGATGCGTAGATTGGCAGTTTTACCAAGTCGGTAGTATCGGACATCCCGGCAGTAGACTGGGATGCGTAAAGGGCGGTCGTCAGCAAGCCCCAACCTGTCAAAAAGTGTACGGAGAATCTTCTAGGAATAAAGAATAGTAGCGAAAACACCAGATAGAAAAACATTTCGTAAACCAGCGTCCACCCCGGTGCGAGAATGGGATAACCAGCTTGGGGCAGCAACAGGAACGACGAAACAATATTTTCAGCAGTGAGCAACCGATCGGCAGCCGCTGGCACAAGCAGGATTGCGACAAGCTGAAGGAGCGTAAAAATCCAGTAGAGCGGGTAAATCCGGGTTATGCGTCGCCAAAGAAAAGCGGACGCGTGGGCGGCTCGGCCAAAATACCGCTGGCAAGTGACCACCATGACCAGTCCGCTGATCACAAAAAACAGATCGACTCCGGCGAACCCGAAATGATCGAAGATTTTCAGAAAGCCGATTCCAGCAACCCGCTGTTCAAAGCTGAGCGAGAGGTGATGCAACACGACCAGCAGCGCGGCAAACGCACGGGCTGCTTGAATGCTGTTCAGCTTGGCGGTTTTTTCGATCATGTCCGATGAACGCTGGGGCAAAAGCAGGTGCACCGCGTCTGGTTTGACGTGCATCCTGGCGTGTCGCTATGTTAATCGACCGCCCTAGCGAAACACCGTATAATTTGCACTCCACCCGGGCTAGCCATTTGATTAAGCTGTTAGCTACATGGGCCGGCTGCGGAGAAAGACGTAGTCGTTCCCTGTGCAGGGGTCTCCACAGTAAGCAGTTTTAGGTAGGTTTGATGAGTCTAGCTAGTCATTATCGGCCAGGTCGATGCGGTTTGTCGTTCGAGCTGTTTCCACCTAAGCCGGAAGCGATGTCGGACCTGCGGGAAACCGTCGAGCGTTTAGTCGATTTTCATCCAGACTTTTTCACCTGCACCTATGGCGCTGGCGGTTCGAGCCAAGCGGCGACCTTGGACGTTGTGCAGATGGTGCGTCAAATCACCGGTGCGCCTGTCGCGTCGCATTTGACATGCGTCGGTTCGACCGTTGAACAATTGGTTGCCTATTTGCAGGAGGCAAAGCGACGGGGGGCAGATTATATCGTTGCCCTTCGCGGCGACCCGCCCAAGGGAACAACCGAGTTCGCTCAGGTCGCTGGGGGATTGCGATATGCAAACGAGTTGGTTTCGCTGATACGCAATGAGTTTGACGATGACTTCGGGATCGCTGTTGCGGGATACCCCGAAGTCCATCAAGAAGCGATCAGTGCTGAAATCGATTTGGCAAACCTGAAACGCAAAGTCGATGCCGGCGCGGACATCATTGTTACCCAATTGTTTTATGACAACGCCGATTTTTATCGGTTCCGCGACGATTGTGAATCAGCGGGCATCAAAATCCCGATCGTGCCAGGGATCCTACCGGTCACCAATTTCAAACAGGTGCAGCGGATTGCGTCGATGTGCAAGGCATCGATTCCCCCATCGTTTGCCGAAACGATGAATCAGAACGATTCACCCGATTGGCAATTCAAAGTGGGTATTGAACACGCCCGTCGCCAAACCGTTGATTTGATCGCCAATGAAGTTCCTGGACTGCACTATTATGTGCTGAACAAGAGCAAAGCTGCGGAAGAACTGTTGGACGGCCTGGAGCTTGCCAGCGCCGCAACCTAACCAACGTCTAGCGACGACAATCGGTACAGGCACCCAAAATTGGGTGCCTGCTTTTGTTGATAGATCGCTTTTGGCTTAGCGATTCGAAGTTTACTAATCTTCGATTCGGATCACGCGACGATTGATAACCGATTTTCCATCCGTTTCAGTCGCTCGCACTTCGATCAGGTGTGTACCCTGCGACAACTCGCTTGGCATTTTCCCACTCCAAATATGAGGCGTTGCATGCGGCTTGGGCAGTTCTGTCCAGTTCCGTTTTTCCCATTTCAGTTCCTCCAAAAGCTCTCTTTCGTAGGCGGGATCATTCATCGCTTTTTGCTCCATTTGCACCCACTCGCTCTTCTCGCCAACACGCATATCCACTCTCGTTTTGTCGGATCCGGCAAACACGTTGACGAGAACATTCGTCGCTTCCAAATCGCTTGGCTTGACCGACTCCGGAGCATAAATATTCATTTGGTATTCGGCGGGGCGACCGGCGGCGCGAAACTCGAGCGAGTACTTGGCACCATCAAACTCCATGATCGAATAGCCATTGGGTCCACCGTCGCTCATCGTGGCATGCGGGATGCCTCGTTCGTCTTTGCGACCGCGCCACCAACTGCCACAAACGGTGACATTAATCACGTGGTGATGTTTTTCCGGCCCTTTCCATCCGTCCTCTTCACCGATAAAGCGATGCTCCATGTAATGCGTATGGGCCGATAGCGAAACCGTCGCGGGGCGTTGTTCGATCAAACGATACAACTCTTGGCGATCTTCGACACCAATCAACGGGATGTGCATCATCAGAACCACCAATTGGTCTTTGGGGATCATCGCCAAATCATTCTTGATAAACTTCATTTGTCGTTCGCCCAAGCCGCCGAAATAACGACCTTTCTGGCCATCTTTACCGCCAACCCATGTCACATCATCAAGCACCATAAAATGCGTTGGTCCGTGATCGAATGAGTAGTAGTTGGGTCCATAAATTCTTTCGAACGTTTCGTCGCTGTGTTGGTCGTCTTCAGCGTCATAGTTGATATCATGGTTGCCGATGACGTTGTACCAAGGGATACCGATCATTGCGATCGCCTGGTTATGAGGTTTCATAACGTCGAGGTCGTCAAATACGATGTCGCCTAGTGTCACGCCGAACGATGCATCATGAGCGTTGTTGTCGATCACTTGCGCGATAATATCGTGCGCCATGTATTCGACTTCGGCGACATTCCGCGGTTGCGTATCGCCAAAAATCAAAGCACGAAACTTATCAGGCTCGTCGCGTTTGGTCAGCGGGAAGTTGATCGATTCGGGCAGCGGCCCCGTTGGCGCAACGCCGGCAAAGCGAAAATTCTCAGGCGACCCGGCAGGTTTATGGATGTAATAAAACTGCGGCAACTTTTCTGCGTTCACTGGCGTCATGTAGCCACGCGGTTTGATGACAAAAACAATCGTGTCATCGGTGACCTGCAGCGAGTACCGGCCTTGGTCATCGGTTTTGACGATGTCCTCGCCGTTGCTGACCTTGATTCCGCCGATACCGGGTTCGCCATGCTCGTATTGGCCATTTCCGTTGGTGTCTTCGAACACGATGCCACGGGCAGTTTCGAGTTTCGGTTTTTCCGTCCCAGGTAGCGGTTGGGGGTCAATCGTCTGTTGGATTTGAGCCGGT
>DNWZ01000415.1 GCA_003506095.1 Planctomycetaceae bacterium
CGTCCTCGGCCTGCCGTGGGAGCGGCTCACCGAAGACTACGACGTGACCCGTGGCGGGTTCATGGGGGTGGGGCTGCTGTTTATAGCGGCAGCGCCCTGGCTGGCGGCGTGGTTGCGGGGGCGCAAGCGGGATTAGATCAACACGTCCTCTACGTCATCCTCGGCGTGCGATACTTCTCCGGGGCGGCGAAGCCAAGCCGAAAGGGATGCTGCGGATACCGTTGTTGACGCCGAGAGTCGCACAACGCCACAAAGAGCCGACTCTCCGAAGCAGTCTACAGAGCGGTAGCCACGAGGCTTGCGGCAAACGAATGACGTATACCGGCAAGACTTGTTAAATGACGCCGCTCCCAAAGTGACCTTGGGTAAAAAAATTACCCAAAAAACAAAGCCACCAATGAAATCACTGGTGGCTTTGTTCGTTTGACGTCCCCTTTTTACCCAAGAAACTTACCCAAAAATCTTTTGTTGCAAGTCTTTGCCTGGTAAGGGCTTACAATGGGCGATACAGAACTCGAATCTGTGACCTCCACGATGTCAACGTGAAGTATGAGATTTTGGATTCTTATAACGCCATGCACTTCAGCCCGTGTTTTACGGTAAAAACTCACGAATCGGTGTCGTGTTTAAGCTTACTATCTCGCAACGATCGATGCAAGAGAATGGGTCTAAATGGAGTAGTTTTTGTTCTCAGTCTTATGAATGACTCAGGTGACAAGATGTCACTAATTGTTACCAGCAATGCCATCAGCTTAGGGATCGGAGTGTTTATCCAATCCGCTCGTCTTGGGTTTTCTCGGCGACGAACTCAAACCAGGACGGCAGGCCAGGTTCGTCGCAGACGCTATCGAACCGCAGCGGTTCGCCCATGGCGGCGACGATCGCGTAGACGGCATTGCGAATCGCAACCGGACGAGTCAACGCCAGCTCGATTAGCCGATGCTTGGGCTCCTCGATCGTTATCAGCAGGCCGCGATGTTCGGCACTGGTATCCACCCGAGTACCGAGCGCCGGAAACTTGTGACAAGTTGTCACAAGATTTTTCGCGTGCCGATCCGTGGGCAGCGAACTTGCGGTGCGTGTGTGTTGCCACCAGTAAGTGAGACGTCAAGCGATCTTCATGGCGGCATCGCACCAGCCACGCGACTTGTCGAGCGATCGAACCAACGCTCGCAGCTTGCGATGCGAACGACGCGAACGATGCGGATGGACGTCGATGGAACGAGCGAAGCGGAGCGACGTTGCCGGCCGATGTTGGCGGTTTGATTGCATGTGGTTAAAGGGGGCCCCAGCCGAAAGCCGTTTTTTGACCCAGAATCGCGATCGCCGCGTTCCGGGACTCCTAGTTATCCTCGCCGACAACCGCTTGGTACTGATGCTGTTCAGATGCGAATCTCGCTCAGGGTTCCTTGTGACAATGTGTCACAAAACAAGTCGAAGTCGATCCATGTGACAGTTGTCACGAAACAGCATTGCCGCATCTTGTGACAGTGTGTCACAAAATATCTTTAGGTGTAGAATTGACAAGTTGTCACAAGACAGCGGTATCGAATCTTGTGACAGGTTGTCACAACAGGGCGACCGCCAGCTACGGCAGGGACAAACGTGACTCCTAAGATCGCCCGAAGGCAAATTCCGGTCAAAAAACGAATTGGCTTGGGGCCCCCGCATCGTCGACGTGGTTTCGAGCGTCCCGTCGCTGAAGATGACATAACGCGGCGTTGGATAGTCGCCGTACTGCTTTGTGACAACCTGTCACAAGGTCGATAGGCTGCGTTTCGTGGCATCGCGTAACCAGATGCAACCGATCTTGTGACAACTTGTCACAAGTAGCCTTAGGCGGCCCGTCTTTGCCAATGCCGATTCGGCTGTAAACGTTTACAGTCTCGGCGTCGCGCTTCAACGACTCGGCCTTGGGTGCCACCGCTTTGCCTGCGTCTGTCTCGTCCTCAATGCCGAGCACTTCAACATTTCCGGCAAGCCATTCGTCACGGCGAATCGTACTTTCATCGACGCCATGTTGCTCCGCAAGCACTTCTGTTGTCGTTAAGGAGTGGGCATTTTGCACACTCGATCCCGGAATCTGGCCTCCATGCCGTTTCTTCGCCCTGTTGTATCGCCGTCCACAAATCAGGCTTAGCTGATCTGACGCGGCGTTGCGTCTGCAACTTGTGACACGTTGTCACCAATTACCGCTCGCACCTTGTGACAGCGTTTGATCTGACGACTTGAGTCAAGCAGAGTACGCAAAACCGGGGGTAATACCCAAAAGTCAGGTTGGCCTTGCGAAGCCCACCCGGCGGTAAAACCGAGAAACCCAGTTGCAATTTGCTGCACCACGCGGCGACAATGCGGCCGCTGTCGTTCGCAACCGGCGGTAAGACGGCCTGCCACCACCGCCACCGATGGGCGGTAATACCGCAAAAGACCAGTTGCCACCTAGGGGCTGGATAATAAAAATTGATCCGCAATCGGATTTACTCAAAAACAATAAACCGCTCGCAATGCATTTCGCTCGCGGAGCGCAAAAACGTTACTTAACCCTATGCACATTGGCTGCACACCATGAATGATGACCGATACTACGACATCGACAACCAGATAGACGACTCTGGACACCGGTACAATCACAGCAGCGGTCGTTTCGAGGCGACGATTGGTTCTGACGCGGACAACAACCTCGACCATGATGCGGGCTCGTTTTTGGGTACCCTCGATGGCGTTTCTGAAGCCGAACTGAATGAATACATGAAACGCAAATCAGCCGAACTGGACGCAAAGCATCTGGAAGCTCGCGCAAATGAATTGCTCGATGAACACGACCAGTGATGATTTACTGCCTGTCGCGATACCAGCCAGCGGATAACACATCAAGGCTTAGATGATGCGTCGCTAGCCGATTGATGGCCAGGCTGGGTTGAGGTGGCTGGAGAAGTGGACTGCTGAAGGCCGTCGTTTGGCAAGCGTCTAAGCCAATGTTCAACACGAGACTTGTACGTCGTCTAACCATACACATCGGTTCTATGTGACATCGTGTCACAAGACACGCCACCGGTTACCCGTGTCACGACACAAGTCGTCTACAATGTCAGCCTTCAGGCGATTTTTGACCCGGATCAAGGTTTGTGGACGACCGTGAGTCCCAGTTAACTGGAGCGTCGCGGTTCTTGCCACTGAAATGGTGCTAGCAAAAGCGCCTTTGGCTGTGTGACCGAATGGGTGACTCTGCAGTGAACATTTCGAGCCCCGAAAAGCGCCCACATATAATGGTATCGGTCGACACCACCTTTCGCCTCTTCGTGCGACGATGGTCGCGATGCGCTTCGGCTGATGGTCTACTGATATCGCGTCAGTACATATGTAGCGACATGACGACGCTTTCGAGTCGTGCCGCGATGGTTTTTTGCGGCTTGCTACTGACATCATGTCCGTAAGATCGGACTGAGCGGCCATCCTGCGGCCCGCCGCAGTAGATTTGTCATGCACGTGACATCTTGTCAGCGAATGAAGCTCAACGGCGATTTCGTGACGGCGTTAGGAGTCTTTAAGGGACTGCCAAGAGCGGCGTGTTGTTTTCGCTCCATACGTACCACCAAGAAAGCAGCAATAGATAGCAGGCGACCATTAAAAAAGTGAAGAGTGTCGTCCGGTCCTCGTTTTCGTCATCGCCGATAAACTTGCCGGCCAGCCATTGGGAAATTACGACAGTAGCTATCAGCAGAGCAAAAGCGATCATCAGTACTCTCTCGCATTAGTGTTGGACCACCCTCAGCACGCTTAGTTTTTCGTAGGCTGACAGTTTCCGCAGTCCGATTGCAATCGACGGGCGGCGAATTGCCGTGGCGCAACCAACGTGACAAACTGTCACGAGCGGGTTAGGCATGGTGCATTAAGTTAGTTGAGTCAGCGTGTCGAGTTGTATCGGTGGTGGACGAGGCAGGGGTGATGCCTATTCCAGATCGACAAGCTTACTTTCAGACAACAACCTACATCTCGTTTACCGCTTTAAGTCGAAGAAATAGTTGGCGGGTGACAAAACGCCCTTTCCACTCGCTGTCGACAATCTGGTAGGAAACATAAAGAGCGCCGGTTTCGGTGTCGCGATACTCAGCAGCCTGTTCGGCGGTTACGTCTTTACCGATTTCCCAAGTTTCCTGTTGGTAGGTGTTGCCCCCGGATAGCATCCAGGAATCGAAGGCGTGCATATCGTTAAACTCAGGAGCCCGGCCAATCGTATGCACTTGGATAGTCGTGATGGGTGCGGCCCTGCCTTGTTGCGACATTTTGGCCAACCAGTGTTTTGTTACAGTTCGCTTCTGGCCGTTCGGTAACTCAATGGTGATCCGTTCCCCAAATATCCAGTCGAGTAGTCCAGTGGCGAATCTCATGTTTTGTTTCCTGTAATGCTGTTGGCGAGTACTAGCGAGTCGCAGCGGATATGACTCGGGTTAACTTTCGGTTTTTAGAGACGGGTTGCGATTTACGTCCCGTTGCATTCAGACTTTGCCCTTGATCGTTTTCTAAGGCCGAGTGGCCTAATCTTTAGGTATTCTGTCGATCGCGTCCTGCGGTACTCCGTATTCCGCACAGGCAAGAAAAAAACTGCGTTCGGTCCTGGATACTCCCAGAATTTGCGTGTAGATCGGCCACAGCAAAACTGTCGCCACAGATGCGGCGATTACCCCAAGCAAGAAGGCGACAGACCCGTGCCAGCCCCTGTCGATGTAGCCGAAGATGAGACCGCCAAAAACGCGGAGGAACGGGTTCTTTGCGTTCGAGACGAATACCAGAAAACCTGGAATCCAGGTGTAGAGTATTCGCGGGACGGCGATTGCTGCCGTCATCACGGCAACAATCGCCCACGTGGTCAGCCCCAGTCCTAACGCGCTAACCCCGGCGATTAATGAAAGCACCGACGGTGCCAACTGAAATGACTCCGTCGCACACAGTATCTCTTCTGGAGTGCCGGATTTAGCTAGCTCGATGGCATCAAATGCTTCACGGTCGCTGAGCCGAATGATTAATCCGTTTGGTGTGGCGAATGCCATGTCGGTAACCCTGCGAAGTTGAACGACAGACTTTCGACATTGCTTTAGTCGCGGATCGCGGCTGAACCCGAGCAATGTCCAAGTGGGGATGCGATGCCCCTGAAATGCTACTTATAGTCCGTGGACTCATGGGCGTCGAGATATCCATCCTGGGGACATGGCAAAATCCGACGACGTTCTGGTTCGCTTTGGGCAGAGGGTGCGCGAGTTGCGTGCCGCCCAAGGCTATTCGCAAGAAGGGTTCGCACATGCGTGCGGACTCGACCGGACCTACGTCGGCGGAATCGAGCGCGGCGAACGCAACGTTGCCCTTCGTAATATCGAGCAGATCGCGATCACACTTGGCCTGAGGATCGACCAGCTTATGAAGGGTGTCTGAACCGTTCGATCAAATTGGGCGATCGGCGAAAAATCGCTGATCCGGCGGCAAAGTGGAGCGGAAATGCCACCGGCCGGTTCGTCAATCTTTGGCTGGGACTCGACTGATGACATCATGTCGTCGAAATGGTGGTCCGTCGCTTGCTAGTGACACGATGTCACTAACTCAACTCGAACCACCGTTCGCATCCCGTGCTTCGCAGGGCGGTGAAACGCCAAATCTGGCACGCCATGCAGCGAGTCGCAAAAATCGCAGGCAGAGCGGTGGCGATCCGCAAAACTCGTGCACTGGCGAATGGAAACAGAGACGCGGCAAAGTGGGGCCCTAGGGTAGTCGGGAAACTTAACCAAATTGTTCGTTCGTGTTCTGCCGGGACTCCAGTTGCCCCCTTTTGCTCTCGCTCCCTGCCGATAAACTCGCCGTAAGCCGCTGTCGCGGTCGTCCACCCAAAACGGTTGAGAAAGGCACGTTCACGACCAGAATTGGCTGGATCATCCGCGAAACGAAAGAACTTAAGAGGCTGTCGGTGGAACACCGCGCCCATGTGGTGAGTGTTGCGGTGACAACGTGGTATCGTTTCGAGTGGGTGCGGTCGATCGAAGCAGAATACTATCATTCCCAAACCTGACCGAATCTGTTTGTTGCAATAGATTCGCCGAGCGACAAATGACGAGCCGTTTTTGGATTGGATACGTCAGAAGTTCAATTCGACGTTACAGAACGAATAGAATAGTTTTTGGTCATTTTTCCCGGATGTAAACTTGCTTTCACCATCACCAATCAATCGTAACGGAATTGAAAGTCGACGCATTAATGTGTCTGTAAATGCGTGCTGGCATTCCTGGCAGTCGCCGCAACGCAGTCGCTTCCAGTAAGGTGAAGACGCTTGGCTCGGTTTAATTGGCCAGTGATCGATCTCGCATTTAATACACCCGATGATTTTTCAGGAAAAGAAATAATGACTGTTATTGCCACGATCTTAGCCGCAATTACCGCAGGTCTTATGCTGGTGAAGACGCTCATCGAACTCAAGACAGCTCAGATAAAATATACATTGGAAATAACTTCACATAAATCAGCGACTGACACACAAGCGGGAGACAAAGACACCGCCGCAAAACAACGCAAAAAAGGTTTTTTTTCAATTCTGCCGCATCCCGCAGTCGCCTTACTTGCAATGTTTTCATCACTGCTAACGTTCTACGCAATTTGGTATGGTGGGCAAAATACTGTTAATTCTATACTTCTTATGACGTTATTCTTTATCACTGTTCAGCTCGTTTTCCTGCACATCGGAATCAATATTGTTTTTAGAGTTTCCAGTGACGTAATTGGCATGATGGCGTCGCTTACTGACGTTATGCGAGCACATTCAATCGCCTTGCGTGAAATCGTCATTGAATCAGTTGATTCCGCAAAAACTCAACATAAACTAGCTGGTATCGTCGACAGAACCCTGACGCAGTTAGAGCAAGATCGCAATGCTGAACAAGTAATCGATGAACCGGAGAATCCAGCTTGTTAGACCGGATCACACAGCCACCGCCCGCGTCGCTTTCAGCAGTCTCTCCGCCTGATTCGGATCAGCGAAGCCGTGTGCTGTGAAAATCGACTACTCGTCATCACCGGCCAAATCGGCTTGTAGACTGCAGCACTAGCCGAATCGCGTTTTCGTTGCACTTCCGATGATCCCAAAGCATCGCCCGAATTGTGATCGCCTCGCGGTCATTGGTCTCGTGCTTCGGCTTACTGGGAAACCGTTTGAAACTGTCGATCGTGTTGGTCATCGTACTGACCGACTGTTCGATCTAGTCGTTTTCAGCGAGCCATTGGACGATGTCGTCATAGGTTGGTTGTTTTGGTTCATCGCCGTCGCAGGATTCGCTAAGTGCGAGCGGCGCAAGTCATTTCAAGGGAGCTTTTGCGGCCTGATGCGGCGTCAACAGCACGTACATGGTCGGTATCGACCGTGGCGCGTGGAATCGGTCGCCAAGGGACATTGGGCGAGTCGATGTTGCACTCGGTATTTCGCTGAGTGGGTGGACGAAGGGCGATCTGGGATCGCGGTTGTCAGTCTGGACAGGTGCTTGTGACACAATGTCACAAACCACCTACGACGCGGTTGCCGCTGTGCGACAGTCCGCCAATGCTGTCCAGAATCCATGATCAATCTGCTGTTTGCGGCAGACTGCCTTGCTGCTGTTCCACGACTTGGGCAAATCTGAGTACACTCGGGCGTTAGGAACGGCTTCAGCCCCCGTCTG
>DNWZ01000026.1 GCA_003506095.1 Planctomycetaceae bacterium
GCGACCGCACCGCTGCGCAGCGCTTGGTCGATCGCCCAAATCAGATCGCCGCGAGTGTGGCCGCGTTGCTTGCGGATGATCACCATCGAATCAGCGGCGATACCGAGCGAAATGGCACCTGGCGGATAAAACGATTCGTTGCTGGCGTTGGCCCCACGGCCCAATGTTTCGCCCAGTCCGTCGACCACGACCAGCGGCCGATTCGCCGACGATTCGTGCCCTAAAACGCTCGCCGCCGCAATCATCGCCAGCAAGTTGGCACCCGATCGTCGCGCGTCGCAAACCCATTCGACCAGCGTGCCGGGGCGAAGGCCGCCGTGAGGCAAGAGGGTATCGAGTGCGGGTCCGCCAGCGGAAAAGACGATCGGTTCGGGTTCGTCGATCGTGGTGCCGCGGCCTTCCATTCGTCGTACCAATCGCCGCAATTGGTCGACACGGGCCAGCGGATCAGCGGGAACAACGGGTGTGACGGCGGGCGAAGCGGGTTCAGCGGGGCAGATTGGCGAAACGGAGAGGTCTGGCGAAGCACAGTCGGCGACCGCGACGCTGGGTGATGGCGGGGTGGCAGCAGCCTGCTTAGCCGCAAACCTTTTACGCTCCTTGCCAGAACGCTTCGGCGGCAATGCGGCGGTCGCCCCCGCTGCACACGGTTCCGATGCGAATAAAAACGTTTGCTGCCAACTCATCCCCATTCCCTCCGCTCACATCCTGTTTGCACACATTTGGCCCGCTCCGCTGCCCATTTCGATTAACTCGATTAACAAGTCGCCTGACAATTCAGCCCCTGCGAGGTAGCCTTAACCAAACGCCGTCAGGCTGCGACGGCGAGTTAAACCGCAGGCCGCTTTGCTAGCAAAACAGACCGTCCGCTGATCCTAATGGCTTTTTGTTCACTGTTCAAGAAGAATTATCGACCATGATTCAGAAAATCCGTTGGGCAATTTTGATTTTGGGCGTCATCGTGCTGATGACCGCGATCGTCCAAAACAGCGAGCCGGTGACGCTGACGTTTTTCCGTTATCAGGCGGATTTACCGATTTCGATTCTGTTGTTGGTCGTTTCGGTTGTCAGTTTTCTGATCGGTGCGGCAACGGCGGCCCGCATGTTGCGGCGTCGCGACGCGGCCAAGAAATTGGCCAACTTGCCAGCGAAATCGCCGACCGCAACGACACCACCTGCCCCCGAAACATCGACCACACCGCCGACGACCGAGCGGAAAAATCCGCTGACTTGATCAGTTGGCATAAACCGAGCTGCCACGACGCGATCGCGTTTTCTTGCCAGCGACGGGACGCTGATTACCCGCTGGGCGTTGCTCCGACGCCGGTGGGCTGAGCACGCGGATCGACGGGCGTGGTTGTTCGCGTCGGCGGCGTTCCATCTCTTCGCGACGGCGAATCATCAAGTCGTATCGGGCCAGGACCAGTCGAGCCAAATCGCCCATCGGTCGCACTTCGTCGGTCTTTCGCTCGCTGGCCAGTTGGATCCGAGCGGCTTCAGCACGGTCGGCTTCCAACCGCATCGCTTCGGCTCGCAGGGCGATTTGCCGAGCTTCGTGAGCGGCGACTTCGGCGGACGGCGGAACCGCTACGGCTGGTTTGCAAGCGACCGAGTCAAACGCTGTCGCCGAATCGAACAGTGACAATTGAGTGAACATGCTTGGAGGCCTTTGACATCAGGAGTTCTGTTTTCCCGGGAATCGCGACGCCAACCGTCATCAACATTCCCAACACAGACCATCATCAAGGCACCCTGTGACACGTCTGGTCACAGCCGAAAAAGAATTTTTAAAAATATTGCCCGCCGTGGTGTCCAACCTTCAGGTTGCCAAACTCACCATCCTTCATCCCAACTCTCTTCTCGACTTGCGACTGACAATCGGATTTGTGTAACCCCTTGGTACGGCGATGGAATCCAAACCGCTAAACTTGCTAACCACCGATGCTCCTTTCCGATGTCGACGATTCACGTCTCCTCGCGTCCGACGCTAGCAGGAATGTTCCTCTGCATGCTGCTGGCGATCGCGCCGCAAGCCGTCGGCCAAGACGTTTGGATCGAAAGCGACATCATCGCATTGCCCTCTCCCGAACCACCCGACATCTTGGTGGTCGATCCGCTTTATGAAGCACCGGGTCAGCAAAACGGATTGCAAACCGCAACCGATTCGCTCAATCTCGGTGGGCGTCTGAGTTTATTGACCCAAGCCGAACGAGCCCCCTTTCGCTTATTCGCCAATTACGCGCCAAGGCAATCGGTTCGCAATTCACCTGAATCGCTCTCTGCGAACTCAATCGGAGGACAAGTCGGCGCGCCGCTGCAAATTTATACCGACGGGATCTGGCTGGCGACCGCAAGCTTTAAAACCACTGAACTATCAACCAATGCCGTCTTGCCAGTCTCCGGCACACCGATTCCTGAACGTTTGTGGGACATTCGAACCGGAATGTTTTTTACGCGAAAACTTAGAAACGAATGGACCGTCGGCGGCCTTTTCAACTTCGGTTCCGCCAGCGACGCCCCCTATAACAGCGTTGATGAATTGACATTCACGTCCATCGGATTCATCAACATTCCGGCGCGCGACCGCGATACATGGGACTTCAGCTTTTTCTATTCCCCGACATCGCAACTCGCCTTTCCGATTCCAGGACTTGCATACCACTGGCGACCCAACAATCAATTCGAAGCACAGATCGGATTGCCCGCATCCGTCGTTTACGCACCAAACGAATCGTTCGTCTTTCGCGCCCGCTACACGCCACTGACCGACGTGCTGGTCGAAATGCGACAAGCGATCGATCGTGATTGGGGCTTCTTCGCGCGATATCAAGTCATGAACGAAAATTACTTCCTCGCCGGTCGATCCGATCGCGATCTGCTGTTCACACAATTCGAACAACAGGTTGTCGCAGGTATAAACTTCAACTTCGCAAACGGATTCACTTTGGACCTCAGCGCCGGATACTTGTTTGACCGTCGCTTCTTTCTTGATACCGACTTCGATCTCAACAGCCCCGATTTAATCAAGGTTGAATCGGGGGCGAACTTTTCAGCGCAGTTGGTTTGGAATCTGTAGGCATCATGTGATCAACAAGTGAAGCGTTTAGGCATAGTGGATGTCGCTAAACTTCCGTTGCGCATTTGAGCAGTTGAAATTCCGGCGAATCCCGCTACGTCACACTCTCTACGCATTTCTTATCGGCTATCATGCGCTTTCTTATACACCGCCCGGAGCCGTTCGCTGAAGACTTAAGTCAGCCTTACGAACTTCACCCTGCCCAACCAAAACTTGTGTCGTCGCCTGTCGCTGTGTCGCAGGTTTGTCCGTGACCAATTCATACTGTCCGGGTGAAACCAAAAACTCGAAATGTCCGCGGTCGTCCGTCAAATACTTTGCAACCTCAACGCCCGCCATCGTGCGCAGCGTCACCGTCAATTGGGGCTGCGCAATCGCCCCTTCGTTCACTTGACCGATAAGCCGACCGCTCGGAACAATCTTCTGAATCCTCAGGTCACAGGTGGCTGTAAACGCCTTCCCACCTCCGGTTACAAAAGCTAACTCAACTTGCTCAGCCAGCGGGATCGCCGCTGGCCAAATGACCTGCCAACGCGATCCAGCCGAATCGAGCGACTGAGCAATCAGAGGCTTGATTTTCTCGGCTGTCGTGACGGAAACTGGCCCCACCGCCAAGCTCAAGTTTCCACTCACACTGGGATCGCAAGCGATGTTTAAAACCGTTCGGTCCGATGAAACATCCGCACGCGTTTGAATGTTCGTTGGCACACCCTCATCAATCACGAATCGATGCTCCGCAAACGCTTTGGGTTTTCCAGCGTCATGAACGGTCGAAACTCGCAATCCATAATCACCCGTCCCAAAATCGTTTGGTATTGCGAATGTCCAATCGCGACGTGCCGCTACAACCGCAACGCTTGCATCCACACCGGCCGAATCGAACGAGCATTCGATTTGACGCGATGTGACAAACCGCGACTTCCAGAGACTGTCGGCATGGCCAGCCGATAACGCGAAAACTTCAACCAGCAGTTCATCCCGGTCATCTAGATTACGTGCCTCAATTGTCGCCGGGAATGCACTTCCCGGCGCAGTCGCACCCGCGGCAAGAATACGCAATCTCGGTTGCTGGTTCCACATCAACTTAACCGTCCCTGAACGTCTAGGAAAACGACCTTCTAATTCAAAATAACCCTTATCGCCATTGATCGATATCGGAACAATGCTGACAGGTGGTGCTCCCTCTGTGAATCGCAGGTCTTCGGCAAACAGCAGTGCCGAGCCTTGTCCGCTTGCAACCGCAGATTGCAGTCTGCTGTTTCCAAAACGAATCAAACCAGTCGTTTGATCAGGGCCCAATTCGAGCCGTACCAAAGCAGAATATGCGCTTTGATTAGCATCGTGCCCCGATTTTAAAACACGTTCAACGTTGACCGTCAAACGATTTCTTCCATCACTATTCACTGTGTACTCTGCCATGCCGGGTTGGAGCAATCCGCGAGGATCAACAATCCGTGTCGCAACGCTCCATCGTCCCAACACGGTGCCATCTTTGGGATCGGTGACAACAACGGTTAGTGGACATTGCAGCGAACCAAATGACGCGTTTCCACTTTTAGGTTTTGGCGGCGGAAACGAAATCAGCGAAGCCGATCGGCCGTCGATTTCTATCGGTTGCGACACGATCGAAACGCCGTTGTCAGATGCTAGCGTGACAACCACAGATCCGACCGAACCTGCGTCGGCGGAAAGATACCATTTTAACGTCTGTGCACTGTTGCAAGGCCACAGCGGGATACATACCTGGCGACCATTAACCTCAACATCGCCACCAAAATCAATCTCAACATTCGGGCGCGTTGGTTGTCGATCCATTCTGATCGCAGTCAAGGAAGTGCTTGATTTGGTTATCGTTTGCAGCCAGAGACCCGTTAGATCGCACGAGTTCAGATCATTCGTAGATTTGCGAAGCGATACACGGACACGCTTTGATTCTCCAATGCCCAACGCACCGTATTGAGGTTCAATCCGTATCGCCGATGTCGCAGGATCTAGAAACGCAAACCTTAATGGCAACTCGCCCGTAAACGTTGGATGAATTTCCAAATCAATTGACGCATCGGGATTGTCCCAAGTCAATTCCCGAAGATCTCCGTTTACGCAAACCGCAGCGCTAAAATCGATAACGCTAGAATCGATCGAGTTGGAACTGAAACGATCTTCCGCTGGATAGCAATCCGCTGGCATCCCAGTGTATCGCTTAAACTTTGCAACCCGAGACTGCAGGGCAGAGAGCGACTGGCCGATCGAGTCCGATTGGTTGCTCGCAGAGCGTTGCCCGGTGTCGACCGACGATGCGATAAACGAAACTGTTCGCGTGTAATCAATATCGACATCGCCAGCAATCAATTGCTGGCGCTGTTGTGGATTGATCAAAGCAGAAATCATCGATGCGGATGCATTCGAACCGCCGCAGTATGCACGTTGAACAGCGGCAAAACGCTGATTGATCAACCTTGCAACGCATTCGGATTGCTGGCGCAGGAATGCCAGTTCCATCGACGGCGGGGCAAGGTTTGCATCCGATTTCTCTTTCACTTTCTCCATCAGGTCAAGCAGACGCACGGATGCTTCGACGACTTCATTGCATCCGAGCGACTTGTCACGACAGATTCCGAAAGCATGGTCAATCGTCAATCCCATTGCGACCAATTCAACGCAGCGGATCGCTTGATCTACGTTCTGCTTGGCGGCAACCACCGCGTCTGACGATGCGAGAGATTGCGCGGCAAACTGCGCTGCAATACTATCACTTGTCATTCCGATGGATGAACAAACCTTTTCAGCATTGGCCAAACCATCCAATGCCGTAGCGATTGAGCGTGACAAAGTCTGGGCTGATTCCGTACTCGCTCGCAAATGGTCCTGAGTCTGGATTAATAATAACCGCTGTCTGATCCGATCGTAATCCGTTTCTTCCTTTGCAAGAACATCGATCGTCTTTGCAACCAGAAATCGATCTAATATGGAAAAAGAATTTCGAACCTTGCAGATCAGATCCCATTCAGCGGGTTGCAGCGATGTCGTGCGACCAATCACCTGCAGGACCGCATACAATGCCAGCGGTGCGTCTGCTGGTGGGACGTTTGCAGTATAATCTGCAACCAACCTCTTGGATGCCGCGTCGCGTCCGCTGAATTCGATGGTTGTGTAGATCTGATTCTGGTTGTTGACCAGTTCAACTGCTTTCCCAATCGCAGACGCAGAGATGTCCAATGGAAATCGCTGTGACGCAATCGCCAGTGAATCGCAACGCGGACTTTGCCTGAGCTGCATTGCGTCGTGAATTTCTCGCACGCATGCTTGGTCCAACAACAAAACGTCTCGATTGATGCTTGGCAACGGTTCGCCACGCAGCCAACGGGATTCAAGGTCATACAAACCGATCCACCAACGCGCGGCCGTTTCTGTGATAAAGGGGGTGTCCAAGGAACGCAAATATTGCTCGCGTTGTTGCCAAGACATCGCCAAGCTTTCAGGATACTTGCGTCGCACCGGACGATCGTGCGATCGCTCTCTTGGAAGGAAAAAATCACCACCCGTACCGATCAACGAAAGTGTCGGCAATCGGTGGCCAAACGCTATTGCATTGTTAATCGTTGAAAACCAGGCAACCATCTCTCGAACACTCGTACGGCCGTCGTGATTGGCGTCGCTTTCGGATGCTTCGATCGCTGCACGAAACGCTTTGCACAATTGACTCCGCGGTTCGCTTGCTGAATCCAGGGTAAAGCTCGCAGGTGGGTTAGCAATCAGGAGTTGGCAACCCCGAGGCGCTGACTTTGAAAACTCCATCCGTATCAGTCTATCTAATTGCTCAATCCTTTGGTCGCTGTTGCCATTATCAGACACCATTGGCCAACCGATGTCTAAAACGATTAGCGATTTTTTCGCATTTGATCGCTCAATGGCGGCCAGAATTTCTCTAAAAGAAATTTGCGTCGAATCATTGCCGTGTCGCCCGAATAAAAATATTTGACTGTGTTCTGCCCGAGCTAACGAAGACACTTGCACAATCAAGTCGGCGGATTTCGTACAGTTCATAACCGCCTGCCGCCAATCACTTAAACGGTACTCGATCGGCCTTGCACCGCTTGTCGATTCCTTTTCAACTTTGACCGTTTCCGAAACAATTTCTACATTCGCCGGCGTCATGTCGAAGATACGATCGGCCAGCGGATGATGAGGCGCGTTTATCCCGACCGTTTCTTCAACCGGTGGCAGCAGATAAAAAGAAACAAGTACCGTTTTCGGATTGGGCGAAACCAGAGATGAAAACGCCATCAAAACCGCAACGATCGTAGCGAGCAGGCAGCAAGCGAACGAAACGACATGCAGCCTTTTGCGATGCACGAATCGAGTTGCGCGTCGCCATCGAGCATACTCTGTAACGGTCGTCGCAGTTTCCAAAACAATCGAATCGTTTACAATATCGCTCATAGCTCGCTCCGGTCACTCAAAACCGCCGTGACGTGACGCTCCATTGTGTTTTCCGTTTCCGAGCTCGATTCGAAAGTAACCCTCCCGCCGTTCTGCTCAACGCTCTTTTTAAAGTCTTCGATTGAAATCAAATGGATCGCACTAAGCGATTTGTCGACTTGGTTTCTTGTGACTGGCCATAGACGTAGTGTGTAATGCCCAAGCTCGCGAAAGTACTGCTCGTCAAAGCCTTCGAAGAACAAACCTTCGGCTCGCAAGAAGTTTAACGCACCGGGCGGCATCTCGGCACGCAAAACCAGGCACGGCAACGACTCTTTTTCGCCGGGTCTGGTCAAGACCGCGTGTGTTTCGATCGATGCGGAAAGCAATCGCACGACACCGCCACTGACTTGAATCAACGATGGTGCTAAATCGCCTAAGTGTGAGAAGTCAGATCCTTTGCGCAGTGATGCTGCTGGTATCGCAGGTTGTTCGCTTACCCAGACATTAAACTCTGGTTCTTCGTTGCCCAACCGCATTACAGATAGATCAAACGACGCACCGGGTTGCTCGTTAAACATCTGCCAAGAAACTGCAAGCGGTCTGCTCGCCTGTGTCGCTTCGATCCATAAACCTTTTGGCGATTGAACTGCGATCGTATCGCCAGCGGCAGGAGCCCATAGGACAAGTCGCTTTTCGATTCGGCTTGAATCCGCAGCGACCAACGGTTGCAGTCCCACCTGCCATCGACCGGCCTGCTTCTGTCGGCACCATTGTAGTTCATGCTGCATCACCGGCCACGAATCGAATCGCCTGGGCGGATCGGTTGTCAACTGCGATTTAGCCGATGACAAATCCGCGAGCACAAGCTGGTCGCCATCACGAACTTCAATCATCGTCGTCCGGTCATTCGAACCTGTTGATACTTCATACAACCCGGCGTCTAGTCGATTGGTCCACGTAACAGCGCTGTCGGTCGGGCCGGAAACAGCAAGCTTGACCCGATCGTCTGGATTAACCTTGCTGTCGAGTCGACGCAATTGGACAACCGGCGTAACGCTGATCAATTGCCGCAGCGTTTCCGCTAATTCAGCTGTTTGTTCCACTTCAACAAACTTACCCGGTGGTAACAGACGCTGGACAGCGGCCAGCTGTTGCCTAACATCCTGTTTGTCTTTATTCTCAACGCGAAACGCGATTACATTGACAGATATACCGGTGCCGTTGAAATGTTTTTCCAACCACTTCGCTTCGGTCAAAGACAGCGGGTTGGCAACAGGATCGTTAGCGATTCGATTGTCGTGGCCGTCGGTAATTACAATCAAGCTGCGCGTTCCGTCGTAGTCCTTCAAACCGACCGATGCGGCCAACATGGCTGCAAACAACGGCGATTCGTTCCAAGGTTCGAGACGCGGATAGCTGATTGAATCAACAATCTGCGATCGCAACTGTGAATCTCTCGCATCCCACCGCACACTCGATAGTACTTGTCGAATCGATTGCTCGGCTTGACGAACCGTCTTGCTTGGACCAGTCGCTTGACCAAACGCCCATATGCATAGGTCGGTGCCTGTTGGTAACGTATCCAACAGTTTCTCGACTGCAGCGACGGCATGCGAGTATTTTGCATCCGCTCCATACGCTTCACCAGGCTTGGCTCCCATACTGCCGGAACAATCCAGCACGATCGTCACAGCCGATCCGTTGCCCGATTGCGAAGCTTCGAAAGATCGAACCGCGACGCGTCCACCTTTGGATCTCGGCTGATTGATAATTTGCACATCTGGCTGAATCAGCGTCTTAAGTTCGATATCATGTCGTAATTTTCGGCCACGAAAATACCCAAAAACCTCAACCCCGCTATCTTCGTTTTCAGTTTGATTCGATTTTGAAATCGTAACCATCCATCGATTTTGTGAACGCGAGTCTGACGAAGAATCGTCTGGCCGAATCGATCCAATCGACCAACACGTACGTACGTCGGCACACGGTTGCAACAAGCGCACGGCGCCTTGCGGCCGAGCCCATAACGTTACATAACCTTCCGAAACGCCAGCTCTTCCTTGAATCGCGATTTTTAAACTGTCCTGCTGTTGAGTTGTCCAAATGAATTGTCGTGCAGCGATCAGATCGATGCCCATCGGGTCGCCTTGAACGCTCGCAGTGACAGACTGACTTTCAGGTTTATCGTGCAGCGCACCATGCAAAAGTGCAATGCTGTCGCTTTCAAGTAACTCGCTAACGACCCTGTAGTATGGCGAGTCGATTTGTTCGAGCGACGACAAACCATCTTCGCGAATTCGTGTAGCTTGAAAGGACAGATATCGGCCAACCGATTTCTGTCGATCACGCAACCGCATCTGCGCCGAATCGAACGATACGATGGAAGATCCAAATACATTCCACGATCGATTTAGCGATCGAGTGTAAATCAAGGCCAGATCGGGTCGTCGTGCGAGTTTCTCGCGTCGACCGATTTCGTCGCCTGCTTTCTGCAATGATACCCACCACTGAGGGTCAGCTTCAAATGTCTTGATTCGGTGTTGGACTTGAATCTTGGTCTGACGCGGTTCATCGACCATTTGATCAAACGCGTGCGATGACCAAGCTGCAAGGGCAAGATCGCCCTGAGCAGCAGACGATCTCAAAATGCGATTCGAATCGCTGTTGAACACTGCGATCGATTCGGAGTCTTCAGAACCGGAAGCGATGAACCGGATCAATCGGTCCCATGCAGAGATTCTTTGTTCAACGGATCCGCCATCGACGGACAACGCGGCAACTAAATCAGCAAAGTTCGGAATCGCTTGATTGAAAGTCGCAGTTTCGCACTGATTCAACTGCCCCGCGATGTCTTCGCATTGGTACTCAAACCGCGATGCAAGCTGGCTGAGTTTTGTGATCACTGAATCGTCGACAACGCGCGATTCATTCTTTGGAGTTTCCAAAAACGATTCGATCTCGTCGATCACGGCATATAGCTGAACAATCTGCTTTACATGATCAAAGGTATCCGGGGTTGGCCGATTGTTAAGCCGCGCGGAACAAATCGAATGCAACCTTCGCAGTTGGCTACGTCCACTCAAACGCACCGCTTCGGCCCTGCTGATTGTTTCTGCAACAAACGCGACCGCTGCGTACGATTGTTCAGCGGCGGCAACGTAATCTTCGGCAAGCAAGCGTGCCGCGGCATCGCCGTACGACAAATCACCAGCTAAACGCCTTTGATGATCCGCACGAGCAATGTCGTCACCTGCCCATTGGATGATGGTCGGTGCCCACCAGTCACGATTTTCGGCTATCGATTCAACTCTCAGGCAAAGGTTCAACCATCGCGATATCCTCAACGCCTCGGCATCGTCAAAACGTTCGTGCGGAAGGTCTCTGGATAAAAATTGAATAACAAGACCAATCTGTGGCGGTGGTTGAACGGGATCGCGAATGCAATCGACCAATGCAGCTGCTTGGGACAATCGCTGCCGATCCACACCTTTCGATTCTCGAATCAATCTGCTGATCAGATGTGCTTGTGAAAGCGTCAAAGTGTGTCGCAAGAAAGCAATGTTTTCGGAATGCCGTTGGTTGGCGACAACGGCTGCCCATTGCCGTTTCGCATCGTCGCCGGTTGCACTTGAAAGTGAAATCTCAAGCTGTTTTGCTAGATCCGCAATATCATTACCGGGATCAAAACCGACCAACTCCGGATTCAAAATCCCTGTCCGGCAGGCAATGGAGTCAATCAATGTCGGCAGGCTCAGCATTCCATGGAGTTCCGCCAACTGCCTCGCGCATGCATTGGCGGCATCCTGATATCCGGAAAGCTCAAATTGTTCCAGCTTCAGCAGTGTTGCTTCAAAATGTTGCCATAGAACCGGCGCAACGATGCTGGGATGAATGTCTCGATCTTTATGTTCTTGATGGTGTCTCCACCATTGGCCAAGCAAATCTTTGCGTGGTTGGGGCCGATGATTCTTAACGCCCATCCTCCAAAGGGTCTGATCCTTTAGAGGCGAGTCGATTTCGTTGTTCTTTTCATCAAGCCGGAGAGGCCCACCCCCCTTTTTGGATAGGCTGCTAAAACCAACAGCGTCTTGCTTGGCAGGATAAATTGCGACAGCGCGACTGCGGGCCTTACCGTTTTCGCCTGATGGCAAAAGCAACGGCTCTTGTAATTCACCGATGTATTTCTCGGTCCAAGACCGGGTCGCCTTACGCGTCGCTGCATGGATGTCCAAAAGATCGATCCAGCCGTCATTACGAAGATCGCTCGCGTTACCAGTCAATGCATCGATCAACGCACTGGCATAAACGGTTATCCCTTGATCGGGATTGACCCAGCTTTTCTGATCCACATCGGCTGAAACAATCACAACCAGATTCGGAATCGATTCGATTAAAGTATCTAGCTGCAACATTTGTCGCGCGAAATCGTTATGCAGCAGTCCCAGAGACGGCAAACACCTGGATAACGCACCGTCAATCACCAAAACTTTGTGCTGCGACGTGGGCATGCCGGCCATTCTTTTGATGATCGAATCGACCTGAACGGCATCTGTAAGATCCTGGGCATTGGCCGGCAGCAGCACGGGGCCGTTGACGCTGCTGGCACCATGCGCGCTGATATAAACAATGGATACAGTCGATTCGCGATCGAGATGCAGCTTTGAAAAATCATCTGCGGTCGAAAGTTCGATCGGCAATGTGGTTAAACGAATAAAGCTTTGCCTTGCGTCGTCACTAGTGCTAGCGATCGCAGCCAGGCCAGCAATGGCCTGGTCGCCATATCCGTTGACGGGGACGTTCAGGTGATTGCGATAGTCGGTGCTCGCCAATGTTATGGAGACTCGGGGCACCGGGCCGATGCTGGTCGTCGCCCATGTCAACAAGCCCGTCAGCGTGCACGACGCAATGATCGCGCCGGCCAGAACGCGAACGCGGCGTGACGAACCTTTCGATCGTCGTGCTATATCAGCGCTTCGCCAAGTCGCCAGCGCTGGCACATCATCTTGCATTGTCAGCGGCAACTGTGGTTCCGATGACGATCGTTCAACGTTTAACGACATGAACGGTATCCCAATGAACTTGGCGGGTCAGAGACAACCGCGTCTTCTGAAGCATGCAGAACGTGCCTTTCAAAGGTAGCACATGAATCAAAGCAACCGGAAAACTTTCGCTAAAGGTGCGTTAACGTTTTTTGATGCAATTCCGTCACAATCCGAAATCTTGATGCAAAGGGATCAATGATGGATTCATGCGGTGCGATCTTTTGGAATAGGCAAACCTTGCACGCGAAACGGTGACGATTTCCATCGCGTATGAGTTAGCGGACGATCGCAGAGCATCAACTTGTGATCGTTTCAGATGTGGCATGGATCGCCGCGAGACAGTTGCTCGAATCGCATTGATCCAATAAACATGCCCATCATTCAAATCACGTCACAATCGCCAATCCAATTTTGGACAGTGCTAGGGCTTGACCAGCCGCATTTGATTGAAATTGACGGTCGAGAGAGCATCAGCCGCCCCTATTCATTCACGCTCAAGATGCGTGGCGATGCGATTGCGCTTTTGAATATAGAACAGTTAGTCGGAACAGCGGCGCACCTTCGTATCCATCTGCCTGATTCAAATCCGCTGTCAGCGATTCTTCCGTCGCCGGAAATCAGGGATTTCTGTGGGACACTGACGCAAATATCCTTTGATGGAGTGGATGATAACTTTTCTTACTACACCGCAACACTGAAACCTCGCCTGTCGACGCTTGCGTTGAACCGCAAGTATCGTTTTTTTAGCCAGAAAACGACAAAAGAGATTGTTACTGCGGTTCTGCCAACCGATTTCCCAGTACGTTGGCGACTGTCCAGCGAAGTGGACGCTAACGATGCCTGCTATCGCAACTACTGCGTGCAGTATGGCGAAAGCGATCTCGTATTCATCAACCGGTTGCTAGAGGAAGATGGCCTGTTCTATTTCTTCGAACACCAGTACGACGGCCAGCCAGACGATCCGGCACAACAGGTTGAACGTTTGGTGATCACCGATCACATCGATTCGATTGCAGACGCCGAGGTACCCATTTATCAGTTCGATTCCGATCGAGGCGGTAGTCGCGAAGCAACCCGGGTGATGCAGTGGCGCGAGGTTCGGCGCATGGTCCCTGACGCGATTGACTCGCTCGACCGCCATTTTCAGCGGCCAACAACTTTGATAAACGCTGTCAAGAACTCGCTCGTATCGCCGGAACCGCCACCGACCAGAAACCCTCCGCAGGATGAAGCGGAAAACAGTGCTTTAGGTGGTGCCAACACGGCGGCAGCCGACCCCGTCCAGGCCGCATCGAAGGTTGTTACGCATTACCCATCCGGAACGGCAAGGCGATACGATGCAGTGATGCCCGGTGGTGGCAGCAAGCCATCAGAACTCGACCAAATGGACGCTGCGGCCCAGCGAGACGCAAAGATCAAATCTCAACGACTTGCGCTTCGCCGCTCCGTTATCCACGGAAGAGGAAACGTTGCAAGCTTAATGCCTGGAACCGTCTTTCGATTATTGCGAGGCATTATTCCAGACACGTATCCGTATTATGTAACAACCATACGACATCGGATTCGTCTTGCAACAAACGTGCGCAGCGGATTGGGATCACCCCAGGTTGTTTATCAAAATCGGTTCCGATGCCATTCGCGGTTGATGCCCTATCGAGCGCCCCAAAGAACGATTAAACCGTCGATCACCGGAGTTGTACCGGCAACCGTGGTGTCGGACCTCAGTTCGTCGGATGACCAGGTTTGTATTGATCAATATGGCCGCGTGAAGGTCGTGTTCCCTTGGCAGGTCGAAAACACCGATCCGAGTTGCTGGATTCGCGTGAGCCAGTTTTGGGCGGGCCCACGATGGGGAGCATTTTTCTGGCCTCGCGTTGGGCACGAAGTTCTGGTGGGTTTCGAATACGGCGATCCAGACAGGCCGATCATCGTTGGCAGCGTCTACAACGCAGAGAACATGCCACCGCTTTCGTTGCCAGAGCACAAATTGTCTTGCGGAATGCATTCATGCACACATAAAGGCGACCCGCTGAATAACGCAAGTTGTGTAATTTTTCATGACAACATCGGCGCAGAGTATCTTCAGTTACACTCCGAAACCTATTTGGCAACGAGCAGTGAAACTAAGAATCTTAAATGGTCTTCGGGGGAAGAGATCGTCTTCAAAGGCCACCACTGGCTTTTCGACATGTTTAATGGCAGCGGTTCGGGGGGAAGTGATTTCACTGGACAATCGGCACCTTGCGATAACAACTTCAAAACGGCCGATGGTGGTTTCAATGCTATCGAAATGGTCAAGGACATTTTTCTGGCAAACAACAAGGGCTCTATCGACTTTGTTGTTGGCGACTCGTACAAGAAGACTTTTGGCCGAAACTATGAGACATACTATGGATGCAACATCTGGCTGGGGTGCGATCCCGTCCAACTTCTGGAATACTTAGCGGATCAAACTCCCTTTCCTATTCTTGGAACTGCCATTCCCTTAATATTCGGTGCCGGTGGCCAAGGGAAAACCTTATTTGGGGGCAGTAACGATATTCAATATGGTACGAAAGTGGACTGTCACCGTGGTAGTTCGATCTCGAAGTTATCATCGAAGCCCGGGATGACCCTTGAAATAAAATCTGGAGGTAATCAATCATCAATCGACATCCCAACAGGAAAGCTCTGTGAGAGGGCAGTTGCGTTGCTCCTGCTGATCGATTTTGTAGTCATGCTACTCACTAAAGCCGCTGTTGCCAATGATGGCAAGCGATGGGAAGTTATTATTCGAATCTGCGAAGTCTGGTCATTGATGATCCTGCCACGCTTACATGGTCTTTTGGAACGGATTGAGTCGACGACTGGAACGATAGAAATCCTTGCAATGAAAGTAAAGAAAGCTGTCAAGGACAGTGTGAAAGCGGCTGAGGATGCTGCGCGGGCAACCACCAACCCTGACTCAGGCGCAGTCGATAGCATGGAAGCGGCTGCTGGAGAACTAACTGTGTCATTGGATAATCAACGCGCCATCGCCATGGATGCAGTTGAAGCTCTTCAATCTGCTACTGGGAGTTAAATAAAATGAACAGTTCATCTCATATCATTGGCTCAAACTCGATTTCATGCGCCGATTTTTCCGTTTTCGCAAGCGTTGAGGACCCTCCTGTGGGTACCGACTTTGCGATGATGGGCAGAATCGATTTGCGAGCTGCGGGGCCAATCTCCAATGGCAGTATTCGTTTGGCGGCGGACGGTCGTGTTGCCGCCAATGTGGGCGAGAGCTCGATCGATCTAGTCACATCGGGAATCGTGATCGACGCTGGAAATAGCGGAAATGTGACGCTTAGGGCCGGTACTGTCCCTTTGGTTCAACACGTTCATTTGGAAGGCAATGGGGGCGGCATCGTTCTGCAAAACGGTCAACTACCCGTGTCACCAAAAATTGAAATCAAAGCTGACTCGATCGAGCTTTCCGTTGGTGTGAACAAGATTGTCATTGGCCCGACTGGCATTACCATCAGTGGCTTGCAGGTATCTGTTGAAGGAACCACCGATGTATCCGTAAGCGCTTGTGATGTCAAAATTGCTGCACAAATCAGTGCAACGGTGAAAGGTACGGCATCGGCTGAGTTGTCGGCTGCTGGGCAGACAACGGTTAAGGGTGCCATGGTGATGATCAACTAGGTACAGTTCACTCAACATAAAACTATAAAGGTAATACCATGCCTGCGGCCGCGCGAATTACTGATATGCATATTTGCCCGATGCAAATACCCGGTATTGTTCCGATTCCTCACGTTGGCGGTCCGATCACTGGCCCCGGTGCAGCGGATGTTCTTATTGGAAGCCTTCCGGCAGCCTTGTTTGGTGACAGTTGCGTTTGTGTTGGTCCACCTGACACGATCATCAAAGGCAGTGCGACTGTTTTGATCAAAGGAAAGCCGGCGGCGCGCATGGGAGACTCCACAGCGCATGGTGGGTCAATCGTTTTCGGATTACCGACAGTTATGATCGGTGGCTGATCGGTGATTCAAAGTTTATCGGCAATCGGAACAGAACCGCGGCTAGCGTTAAAGCGGCTTATGAGATACGGAAGAGCACTTCATGGATTTCCCCATTCAATTGGATAACACGAGACGAAATACCGCGAAATGAATACTGACGAATTGCGACAAAGGATTCATGAAGAGCTTGCGAATCGCGATGCGCACAAGGCAATTGAAACCATGTGTGAGCATGGGTCTGCGAGACAATTGGTCTGGTGGGGGTGCTTATGTGCGTGGTCGATATGGCGCCCCTTGCCACCGGTTATTGAAGACGCAGCACTTGGTATTGCCAGCCGCTGGGTACTGGTTGGTGGCGACGCGCATCGTCGGGACGCTTCGGATTGTTTGCAATCTGAAGCTGCTGGGCACTGTCGACTTTTATTGAGTGCGGTGGTCAACAGCGGCGGCAGATTAAAAATGGGTTCGGAATCGTTTGCTCAACCGACGCCCGATCTTTCGAAACGTTTTTTGTTTGGATTTGTTCATACTCTCGTTGGCAGTGCCGGCCCCGTTCGCCAATACGAAGTCGCCGACAAGTTTGCTCAAATCGCAGTTCAAATGCTGGCCTTTTCGGCGCCTGATCCAGAGTCTGTTTTTTTGCAAGAGAGTAGTCGATGATGCAAAAACAAGAGAACCCGGAAGAGCTGTTTAGCGATATCGAAAAATATCATGGACAATTGCTTGAAATTGCCGCCGAATTGCCTCCAATCAATGCAAAAGATTTGATCCATAATTTGCTTGCGGCTGCAGTTCCTTTGATGGCAGAAATGCGTCAGCGATATCCTGCCGTAATCGCTGCATTTGATGCTGAACGTGCCAGTATTGCAAAGAATATTGAAATCGTAGAGCAAAACACGGCGAAGGCTAAAGAGGTTTTAGCTAGCGCATTGCCGCCTGAGGAAGCATTAAAGCGAATGGTTCCGGTGGCCATGGCTTTGCCGGATTCGGCTGTTTCACAGTTTTCGGAAGAACTTTTTAGCCGTTACGTTGTAAATCCAACGTCAGCGGTTGCCGACGATTTTCACGGTAATGCATGGCAAGACTGGGCCATTGGATCGTGAGCGGCGCGATCGACCTAACGAGTGAGAGCCGGTCGGGTGTATCGGGGTCGGTTCAAGATCGGCCACCTCGGGCCTGTGGTGGCTTGACGTTAATCAATATCCTTTCCAGCTTTGGCATCGAGCGGACCGTTTTAGATGTTTGGCCACACATCAGTCGGCATGGCCTGCGCGGAGAGCTTTGCGCCAGATCGTATCTGATCGGTAAGTACGCAGCCGACGCTGGTCTCGCATCCGCAGTGATTCAGTGCCATGCGGCACGAGCATGGGATGCGGTTCGGTTTTGCGCAAGCAACGGGTTGCGTTTGATGATTAACCATCGCGCGACCAACGATGCCTGCCTCTCCACTTCGCAGGAAGGCCATTACACCATCCTTCGTTCGATATTGAATGATAGGATCGAACTGGAAGATCCACTGCTAGGGCGCGTTATTCGCTTATGCAAAAGAGACTTTCTGGATCTCTGGCAGCCCAATCTTGAAACAGTGGGATTTATACTGATTGCGATCGGAACAGAGCATCCCAGCGATGATGGAAATGTGAAGGGAGAGTTGCGATGTCCACGTTGTACGATGCCGATACGATTTCAACCCAGCATACTTTTTGAACCGTGTCATTGGAACCAGGGCGGCATGTTTCAACGTTTCTTCTGTCTCGGATGCGATGCCGCGTTCCAAAAAGCCCCTAATATCGCACCGTAAAATCGGTCCGCATGATGTGATCTGCGAAGTGTCGATCCGATAGGGCGAAGATGCCGCCAACGCCGAACTCGAACTTTCCACACATCAGCCATCGCGCACCAGGGCCTAAGTAAAGATAGGTCTCGTCGTTGGCGCGTTGTCTGCCGAGTATCGGGTCGGTGTAGGAACCGTCTTGAAATGACCAACCGACTAGGTCAAGGTTCATCGTTGCCAGGTTATTTTGGTCGCGTTGCCAAACGATACGGTTCCATGCGATACCCCATCGCAACAGGGCTCCTTGGTAATCGGGATCGCCACCGAGTGGAATCCACTGCGCGACTTGCGCTTGCATCGAATCACGCTCGGTGAGCGCTAGCGCCATCAACAATGCTGGTTCGAGCGATACGTGTCCGGTGCCCAATCCGTCACGTGAGTTGGCGGATGGCACGGTTGTTGTCATTTGAAATGCAATTTGCAACATCGGGGTGTCGTGCAAAAGTGATTTCGTACCGATATGCAAATCGGCAAAGCCGGCCGAGTGCCCGGCTTCGTTCATATAAAGCGACCGATAGGGCGTTATGATAAAAGCAGAGAAGTTTCCGTGAGCGGTCTCGGCATACATGCTCATTTCATGATAGTCGAGTGAATTGACGGTGAGTGACCCGGGTTGTGCGGCGGGCCCGCGACCACCCACTCGCGCCCAAAAGTATTCGGCCCGATCTGGCAGAATCATATCGCGACCGTAATCCCAACGAAACCGAGTTCGATTCTGGGGGCGCGCACTATCGACCCAGAATGACGCAGATTCGACGAGGTTCCACTGAGGCACATAACATTCGTCGCATCCGCAAAACGCTTCGGTCATCGCACTAAAAAGCCGACTGCGAAACGACTCCCGCGGACGCGCATGGGCGGTCAATGGGCGGAGCGGTACTTCACCGATGTAGTCGTCCGACGCGTAAAATTTATCGCCTGTGTCAGGATACTCTGGCCGATCGCCTGTGAAGGCGCTGTCGACCACAAGGTCGCGTGATGGGGCTAGATCACGTTTGCCAGTCGGCGGGGTCAATTTTTCTTGGGCATACAGAATGCTTGAAGCGAGCATCCATAAAGGTGCCGCGCGTTTCAGCAGTTCGTTTGACCAATATGACATCAGGACGCTTCTCGAAAGTGGATTCGCGAGAATCCTGTGACATGAGAGTTCTTTTTATCTAACGAATTTCATCTCCCCGACTCAAGCCAGATCCACAGATTCGACTTGACTTGGTCAACACCGTTTCGATAGCTACCAAGCGATCAAGCCAAATCGATATTTATTGGTACGGAGCCCGCCGATGCCTGATGGGGTTAATACGCGTTTGCGAAATTCCGTCCTACGGAGTCTGGTGGTAGGACTGATAGGGGCATTCGTTCCGTTTTGCGAACTCTGCCCCTCATATGCTCAATCTTTGCCAGTGGCGGCTGATCCATCATCCCTAGCGGGAACGCCATTAGTGACGTTGCCGAGTCCGGCTGGGAATGTGTCAAATATCCCGCAGCCCGCTTCGCTTGCATCGATGTCGCACGCCCCCGCACCAACGATGTTGCAAATATTGACATCAGCAAGACGAGGATTTTGTGCCCGCGTGAGGGTGTCGCCTATCGGCCAAATGGCTGCAAACATGCGAAAACCGCTCAGCGCGGTAACAGGGGGATTGGTGGCTGCCGAAAAGGTACCGCATGCGGACGAGCAAGCTCAACCTGGCCCCGAAGGTACCGCTGCGCAATTGAAGGCGGTGAATCTTCAAGCGCCCAAGCGTCGTACGGCGGTTGCAGAATTGCGTGCGGTCGATGTGAGATATCATCCCGAAGCAGAGGGAGTATTGATCGCAGCACTTCGAGCCGATCCGTCGGAATGTGTTCGATACGAGGCGGCACTTACGATCGAAACGTTGCCCGCATGCACCGAGAAGATCGCCAGGGCACTTCGCACGAGCATCGATAGTTCATCCGCGGATGGTAATCCCGCCGAATTGTCGTTGCGTGTCCGGAAACAAGCTGCGACCACATTGGCGAAATGCGAATGTTGTTTGCCGCAAACTAACGACGCTCCACAAGTTCGGCCTGAGTACCCAACGACTCAAAACCCGAAATCAAACGCTTTACCACAAATAAATGGTCCCGCGATAGCGCAAGTTGCATCGCAGGAGAGGTTTGGACCAACCGTTCAGACAGCGGGTTGGTGGAGCCCTGTTGAAGGCAAACCTATTGAATCGGATAACGCCGGTATGGTGACTGATTGGATACAAGACACAAGCGATCGCCCAAAAAATCTTTTAGATGTTTTTAAGTCTGCACGCTCAAGTCAGAAACAGTAAGAGCCTAGGCGCTGTATGCGATGGTTCAAATCGCGGTGTGCGGTACAACGTAAAGCACAAACTCCAGCGTCACAGGGCGTCCGTCGAGAATCACTTCGATTGCTTGGCGGCTTTGGATATCGCCCGAAATCAAACTCTCATTGAATCGAACGGCAAGTGTCAGCGACCTTTGCACGGCATCCCATTGATCGGGCGAACGCATCGGATCGACTGCGAAAAAGACACGTCCGGGTCGAAGCGGCAAGCATCGTGGCGGATCAGCCAAATGTTCGAACTGCAGTCCAGCACGCCCGAGCCGATACAATTCGTCGACCGTACTGCCGGCCCCAATCTTCATATCGAGTCGACGTTGAACTAATTGCCTGGTTTGCTCGGCGGTCATTGACGAAGTAACGGCAACAAATAAACGTTTGCCAGGTTCTAGCCATGCCGGTTCGAGGGCAACTTGAACGCGTTGACCAGCGCCGATGAAAGCACGCTCGCTGTACTCAGGTTCGACGACTGCGTCGAGAACACCGTCAACCAACCGACGCGCTGCCCAGAAACATCCGCCCAAATCATCGTGATCATAGGTTGGTAGGGTGGGAACACGACGTGCCGGGGTAAAGACCGACATGCGACCGATGAAGGAAAGCAGGTGTTGAAAAACATCTAACGGATGAATTCCAGGAACAAACGCCTGGACGCTTAATTCTGCATAAGATTCATTCATCACTCTCATTTGTTCCAGGATAACACGATCACCCTGCGAACTGGAGTCAAACGTGATGCCTCGGGAAATGACTTGGTTTGAAACCAATTCGAGTTTCTTACCGATTCGATCGAAGACAGGTCGAATGATTTCTTGCTCAAGCACAGACCAAGCGTCGACAGAAAGCACAGGCGGCACAAACGTACGATCAAGCTCCGGCAAGCTTTCGGCGCGATCGGCGCGACGGATTCGCATCAGCGGAAGCGTCGAGTATCCGGCATGGTCATCAGCATCGGACAGTAGTTGCAAGTTCAATCGCCGGACTTGAATCGGCCGCGGATTCTGGCCGGTATTGGCATCTTCCAAATCGACCGATTCGATACGATATCGCCCTGCGGCGGATGTGCTGGTGCGTGCCGAGTGTGTCTTCGGAACGGCCAGAAACAGCGTCAAAAACTGCTTGGATTGCATCACTTGACGCAAATCGAGCTCGGGAAGACTGCCGCTTTCTGGCGCCGAGATCAGCGTGCCGTCGCGCATTCTGGCGGCGAGTTCGGTGATGACGATGCGATTGTTTGCCAGGGCATCGCGATCATAATGAAACTTGCGCAATCCCCAACTGTGGTGGCGATCCCAATGAACATGATGGCGTAATTCGCTTTGGAAGTTTTGCTCTGCAATCTGAAAATGCTGGGGCCGCAGGAACATCCCTTCGTGCCAGTAAACTGGTGCATGAATCGACACTTCAGAGACCTTCGTTGGGAGGAACTGGTCACCAAACAGAATTGGCTGTTCTTTCCGATCGACAGGTCTTATGAGAAACCATAAGGCTGGGGCAAGAATTGATCTTCCTGACGATTCTGCCTAATGCGGCATCTGTTCGTTATCTGTTGGAATTAACGATTTCAATCGCGATCGGATCCAGTCGTTGCCCGGCATCAGCGTCAACGCAACTTGCAATTGCGTTGCAGCATTGACATGGTCGCCCGATCGCAGCAGGACCTCTGCGAAGTGGACTCTTGCACCCACACTGTTGGGACGCAGCGCTACTGCGGCAGTCAGGTAACGTAAACTTTGCTCGCCACCCTGCGGGTCGCCAGAGTTTGATAACGCAATACCCAACTGATGATTTGCCCAAAAGTTGTCAGGGTGAATCGACTGGAGCAACCGCAACAAGTCAATCGCGTCCGTCGCTTGTTTCATTGCCACCAGTCCATCGGTAAGGACCAACGATCCGCTGACCGAGTGATCGACTGAAACGTGTGATTTTGCGAGCTCGCGCAGAGTTGCGATATCGGCATCGAGAATGCAGTTTCGCACTCTGCTTTGCCAATCGCTCGGATCGACCAGCGATGCAACTGCGTTTGCCCATTCAGCAATCGATCTGTCCTTGGCATGATGGACGATCAGGAACTGAAGTGCGGCGAGCAGATTTGCGTGAGTCGACGTTTGGCAATGGGCTAGTTTCGCAGACGCATCGACCGGATGAGTGACACCAGGCTGGATTCCGAAGTCTTCCAAGGCGAGTGCGATCTCGGCCAACGCAGCGTCGGGGCCGAATGTCTTTGCATCGCCAATTGTTATGAAGTGCGCTGCGCGTTCGCNNGTTTTCAAGCCGCTGTACTAATTTCAACGCAGCCCTGTCGTCAGCAAGTTCACGGCGTGAAGTGAGTAGCAACGATTTCAGGTGAGGCACACCGTTTGGGCCTGATAAAATCGTTTCCGCTTTGGCGAGCGATGCTTCTGCGGCGATGAAGTTTGATTCTGCATCGGGGCCATTTTTTGCGGCCAGAAGACGAGACGCTTTGGCATCCGTTATCAGAATATCCGCTTCTTCTGCGACGCGTCGCTGTTCTTCTGCGCGTTCCATTTCATAATTCCACCATCCTATGCCGGCGATCAAGGCGCTGGCCAGAATCACAAGCGCGATTGTGCCGGCGGCCAAGACTGGGATTCGGTTTCGTTGGTAGAATTTTTTTGCGAGATAGGCTCGACTGGGAGCGACAGCGGTAACCGGTTCGTTTTGAAGATATCGTTGCAAATCATCCGCCAAATCGCTTACCGTTGCATATCGGCGGGTACGTTCGAATTCAATCGCACGTAAGGTTATCCAGTCGAGATCACCCCGAATTGTTCGTTTGAGTTTTTGGGGCGAGACTAGACCAAAGTCATCCGCCAGTTGCCGTTGTTTTTCATATGGCAGTTTCGCGAATCTG
>DNWZ01000105.1 GCA_003506095.1 Planctomycetaceae bacterium
AGTGGGCATGGTATCGAATCGGCTTGAGTCTTTACGTCCTGTTCTGTGGCTTTTTAACCGCATGGTACTTTAGCACTGCGATGGTTTCGTTAATCGCGATCGTACCGTTGGCTATTTTGCCGGCGACAGTGACTTGGTTGTTTGCGTACGCACGTCACCCTGGCCTTTCATTTAACAGTTCGATGTATGATGCGTCTTTGGTTTCGGCCATGATCCCGATTGCTCTGTTGACCGTCGTTGCAGCCTGGCTCTCATTTCGATTCGCACACAGACACCTTGACCCCGCCGAATCGAAGGACGATCCATCGCTCTTTCAACGCTGGAATCCTTATGCCCAGGTCGAATCGGCGATGTGCAACGATTCAATGGACACTGGGAAGCGTGTAGTGAGTCCGATCAACGCTATGTTATGGCAATCTTGGCTTCAAAATCGAGTCATCTATTGTTGTTTGATCACGATCGCCGCTGTTGGTGCGATACTTTACTATCGGGCTACCTTTGAACAGTTTCCTCTGCGAACTGGAGGATCGTCTGGCCCCATCGGCGTGGTTTTAATCTGGCTAGCGACGACTTGGATGGGTGTTTCGGTCTTCCTGGGCGACTCGATGCGAGATCGAATCCGTTTCTTCGCGGATCGCGGCGTTAGTCCGACAGGCATTTGGTTGACACGAATGTGGATGCCATTGTCGTTTGTTTTCGCTTCAGCTTTGGTTTAAGCGATGATGCTTTGGCGAAACGCTGATTCGATCGACAACCATCTATCCTTACCGATGCTCTTCATTGGTCTTTTGATTGCGTTCGGTTGGTCACAGTGGTTTTCGCAATTCGGTGGTGGGCCGATCTTGAACTTCATCGTTGCACCGCCGTTTGCATTGGCCATGATCATTTATTTGGGTTATGTGACGATCGCGTTTTATACACCGTTTTGGTTTCTTGGCATTTGTGTCATTGTTCCTTTTATTATGACCTGGTTAATGACCGGTCGTTGGATGGACCGCAAATCGGGACGGTCTAAGTTTGTTCCACACCTTTCAGTCGTTGCGTTCATAGTGCTGCTGCCGATTGTAAATGTGTTGTGGCAGGTTTGGTCGTCACCTACGATGCCTAGGGCGATGAGAGCGGAGTTGAAGTCGGCCATGGCGAGTGCCAATCTTGATACGCCCCGGAATCACCGTTTTTATTTCTCGCCTGGTCACTTGATGCCCCGATATAATTTAGTGAACGCCGAGCCCACGGACTTGCGAGGAAAGATATCGACAGCGGAGGAAGTCGGACGATACCTCGATGCGGATGCGGTACTGGCGTACTTTCGTCAATGGCTGGCTGGTGGGCCTGCGAGTGTCGGATCGGTCGGATTAGTCACGGTCGACAATTCTTTGATGAACGAGCTATCTGGCAGAGTGCTGTTGGCTCGTCTCGCCATGGAACAGGCGTCTGAGCGTGGACCGGCAGGCGGTAATGTCGATCCCGTCGCCGAACCGAACGTTTCCGCAAACGAAAGCGTCCAGGGATATCGCGACGCATTTGAACTTTTGTTGGAGGTTACTGTTTCGCTGCGTCGTAGCAAGTTTTTGGCATCTCAAGACGCAGCGGACTGGGGCGAGATTTTTTTGATTCGTGAATTGCAACATCCTTTTGCAAACGACCGAATCGGCGAACCGCTGCGGGCCTCGGCACTGCGGCTTGTCAGTGACATGGGCGGCAGGAACGCGGCCCGGAAACGAGCCGTGATGGATCTGTGGTTTCGCAACGAGGCGTCGAGTGATAACGAGCCTGCGATCGCGGCGTTGGCTAATTTTAACTTCTATTACAACCCCAGGGGCGAGCTTTTTCGGTCATTNNTCACGCTGCGTCGACGGTTCGATCACTTCATTTATGGATTGCTGACCGCGTTAGACGCCAGACCACAGCTAAGTAACGAAGCAAAAGAAAAATTCTTAAAGGATCGAATGGCTTCACTGTTTTTGATTGTGAGCGGCGTGCATGAATTTGTTCCAGAAACCTTTCATTCCTACGTGGTTGATAATCCACTGGAGCACCGGGGTGGCGTCATCCCGAATGCGTTGCCTGGAGGGCAATGGTTCGCAGGATGGGAATTGGTCGGCCGCGATTTGTCAAATCAGTCTAATGCATCTGAGGTGTCTCGATGAAAATGAGTGTTAGCCCGAAGCACGGTCTATTGTGGATACTAACGACCGCGCCGATGATTATTTTTATCGTCTTCGTTGCGACAAGTGTTCGTCGTGATATGCAAACCTTTAACCGGATGCGCGAACATGTCCAGGCCAGTCAGCCACGCGAATTCAAGTTGCAATCGCGATCTGTAGATGTGGTTAAATCTCCTTTAGAAATTGCCGAATCACAGCGCGTATCGAAAGATGGGGCATTGCTTGATTTTGCTGCGGAATCGGTGGTGAATCAAGCTAGAACGATCGAATTATTATCACCTGCGACGATTCGCACTTATAACACCACAGAAGTCATATCGACACGATCGCCTGGCAGCGAGTGGCCCCAAGAGCCGACAACTGGCCTGTTTCTGCGGCATGCTTCACCGCTGATCCAAAACCTCCAAAGCGCCGCGCTGCAGCCGAATGCTAGGTCGGCATGGGAGCAGTCGGTCGGTAATGATTCGATGTTCCAGATCCTGCAGCTTGAGTTTCAGCACGCTCACTATCATGGCCAGACCGAGCGAGCGG
>DNWZ01000590.1 GCA_003506095.1 Planctomycetaceae bacterium
CGACTCACGCAAAACCGCGTTGTCGCCATGTTCACCAAGCGTTCGCATCCGAACTATCTCGGCTATCGACACCTGGGATCGTGGCATGATCGCCTCGCGTATCGGCATATCGAAACCGAACTGTTGCGAACGAACCTGAAGAAACGCGGTTACTCGGACGCTCAAATCTCCGCCGCGATCCAGAAACTGGAAGTCGCGGCCAAAGACTATGGACACGTCGTTGATTTCAAGGAATTGTTCAAAGACGTCCAAAACGCCATCGCTGTTTACAGTTCGGACGAGTTGGATATCGACGCGGATGGCAGCGACGGCAACGTGGTCGTCAAAGACTGGTTGAAGGAAGGGAAGAAACGACTCGATGAAGATCGCGAGGCGTTGACGGCAGGATCGCGTCGGCGACCAACCCGTGCATCAACGCCAGACGGTGGCAGGCTACCGCCACGCCGATACTGGGGCAATCGCTGAATAAACCAGTGGTGGGCGATCGGTGACGAAGTGCAACCAACGTCAGTCCGTGGGTTTTGCTTTTTCCTGGGACCCAAAGGCCGCGATTACGCTGGCACCTTGGGTTGTCGCTCAAACGCGACGACGTGAAGCAAAGAGAGATCATGGGTACGATCGGCTTCTGGCTCGATCAGGACCATGAAATGCTTGCCGACCGCGAGGTTCTCAGGATGTTTGACTTCCCATTGTTCACCGAAGCCTACGATTACTTTTGTCTGGCAATCGCGATTCCGATGCCTTGGCTGATGAGGGCTTCCAAATCTTCTGAGCTGATCGATATGCGAATTGCGGGCCCGTTGCTTTCGATTGTGACTCGATCTAAGTATGGCGATGCGGACTTTATGGCCGCTTTCGTAATCGTCTCGATGCGTCCTGCGGCGGCTGCGTCGACAGCTTGCACCGAAAAGTCTAAGCCCGGTTGCGGTGGCAGGCGAAATCCGATCTGTACACTTTCGAGGTCGCTGGCCATCTGGCGCGGAGAGAACTGAACGGGCGAGGCGGCGGGCATGCGATCTGGCCACACTGCGGCTAAATCACGTCGTGCCTCTTCCGGCAGCGAAAGCATTATCTGGTGATCAAGTAACGGATGGCTCTGCAACAGAGCGAACCGATCGCTGCCGCGATTGGTTTCGGATGTTAAACGTTGGACGGTTTCAGCCGAGCCAAAAAACGCGACGCCGTCGACCAACTTGAGCGTCAGTGGTCGATCGGGGAACGCTTGCTGCCAAAGCATCGCCAACATGCCATTGAGGATTGCCGGATTGTCCGTACGTGCGATCACCGCAGGGGTGCCTTGCATCAGGTCGGCTGTCGACATGGTGATCGACAAGTCTTTCACGCTGGCATTGCGGAGCGAATTGACGAATCCGTCTACTAGCATTACCAAGGCGGGAGGCAACGATTTTTTGCCGCTCACCTTTTCCGCCCATTGCGCGATCTGCGTTGGGTCGACCGATGCCAGATCGATCTTCACAACCGCTAACGTTGTCGGTTCATGCATCGATGCGATCGGGGTGGTCTTGGTGTCTGCGGCGGCTGTTGGGCTGGAGCCGTTTTCGTTGACCGTCTGAGCCGTCGCCGTGCTGTGCGAACTGGAAAGAGCCAGAGGGCTGGAAAGGACCAGCAATCCAGCCGTCGCAAGACGGAAGCGTTTCCTCAAACCGATTGCAGTCGTAAGTTTAGTTTTCATTGTGCGTCCTTCTTGAGTTCAATGTTAAGCAAAAAATCTCGATCACCTGGATAACGTGACGGCCTGTCAAACACCGCCTGTGTGGGACTGATTCGACGGTACCCATATGCCGCCAGACCATCCTTTTGAATCGCGTTTGGATCGGGCCAAGCGGGCAATTCGACTTCCTTGAGCGTGGTGGGCAGTTCCCCGTGCACAGCCGCATGGGCTCGCATTGCTTGCAACGTTGCCGATTCGTAATGCCCTTGAATCGCGCGCATTGCCGCAGTGTTGGCGGCTTCCGCTGCGGGCAACAATAAACGTGCCATCAGTGAAACGGGGCTGATCATTTTTTTCAGATTGGTCGTGCCGCGCATCGTTTCTTCGTAGCGATGCAGGTTGCTGCCGCGTAACGATGTGGGCAGCAGCGTCCATTTTGCGAACTTGTCGGTCGTGCGTTCCAAATCGAGCGCCGTGGCGCGCAGCACAACTTCGGCTGTTGACAATTCATCTGCCTGCGTCCCCCAAGGCGATTGTTCACGAAGATAGCGTCGCGCGGGCTCGGCCAAAGCGACAACCAAGACGCCACTGAGCAGGCCCGTTGCCGCTTCGTCCCGCAAAGGGATAAGACCACTGGATGAGATCGCCTGGCCGAGTTGGTTCATCATTTCAGATAATAAGACTTCGGCGCGTTCGCGTCCGATCGGCGTCTTGGGCAGGTTCGACAAAGTGGACATCGCGCGGCTCATCAAGAACGCTTCAGCGATCAACACCTCCCGAAGATCAAAGACAGACTCCGGTACCATTGCCAACGCCCAATAAAAATTCGGTGCGCCGGCGATCGACGATGCCTCACGGACAACGCCATCGGTCATTCCTAAAATCGCATAAGCGACCAGCTTGTTGATCAGCGATTCATTCGTGCGTCCGACCATATCGGCCAATCGGTACAGTGATCGGATACTGCGTTGAAGATCATCCCACCTCGCTTCATGCATTTCAACTTTTGCGCGGAGTGCCAAGAGCCTTGCTATTTCACGATTGCGTTGTATTTCAGGCAGCAACGGAAAAACGTATTTGTTGATCGTCATGTCATCTGTTGCCAACGGATAGTCAACTTCCATCAACACTGCGGCACGATCCATTTCCCCCAGCGCATCGGCGTAGCTGGTCAAGTACTCCTTCATTTGATTGGCGTATTCGGGCTGCCATGGCCCAAACCAACGGTCATAGTTTTCGACGACCGCAGCACGTTGATCGCCTGTGCTTTGATTCGCCTGAGCCTCCATCACCATCATCTGGGCTCGCGACAGAAGCCCCATCGCGTTGACAGATTTCTGTTCCAACGGCAACGGCCAAAACCGATACCGCAGCGCAGGATCCGGCTCCGCAGCGGGCGTGATAACGATTGTTGGTGGATCGCCATCGTTGCTTGCTTGTTGAGCAAATGACGACGCCATAGCGCCAAGCAAGGCGGCCAGGAACACGCTGGCCGATACCAGGCCACCGCGATGTCGAATGCTGAGGTGGCGATAAGAACATTTCAACAACATTAGTAGAATCTCTTGGTTGCATCCGCAGGAAAAAAATAAATGCTTTAACCTTCAGTCCCTTGGAACCACTGATTCCAATCGAATTGAAGATCAAACAGGTCGCCGCGTTGCAGTATGGCATTTCGATTGGAAGTGGGGGCTGTCGGTGGCAGGTGGTCCAATGCGGCAGCCGCGTTTCCCGGTCGATGGGTCGTCAGCCGATACGGTGCCTGGTCGATCGGCTCAGCCCATTCAACGTTGCGCCGAGCTACCAATCCCGAACTCTCTGATTCGACGGATGGATCTTGAAATCCGAACAGCCATCCTTGTAACGCCCAATTGCTTTCAACGCCGTTTGGCTCTTGGGTTACCTCTTGGGTTGCACTGGGCTGCGTGCCAGGTTGTGTCGTGTCGTCGCGCGGCGAAAACATGCTGGACGATGCGGCGCCGGCTGCCGCAGACTTGTCTGCAGGCGAGCCTGTTGCAGCACCATTGAAGGCCAAATTGCCGACTTTCGGAGCGTTGCCGACGGTCAGCGCGGTGATTCGGCCCACCGAAAACGATCCCACCACCGCTAACAGCACAGCGGCAAGCACAGGCCAAGTCGACCGCCCGAAGTGGGGCGAATCGTCGACACGGGCCAGCTCAGTGCGGGCCAGCTCAGTACGGGCCAGCTCCATCTCAGCGCGACCTGCGGCTCGACCCATCTCATAGAACGTCACGCGTGGATCGACAATTCCAGCAGCCGGCGCGAACCGCTTCGCCCAGACGTCGTTGGCCTGCTGGCCGCCTGGATTTCTGTTGTTGTCTGCTGCTGGAAAATCATCATTTGGAAACATAAAAATTCTCCTTGTCAAACTGTCCCCGCAATGCCTTCAATGCTGCGGCATAATGT
>DNWZ01000125.1 GCA_003506095.1 Planctomycetaceae bacterium
CGACCGCCAGTAAGAATCTACGCGAAGCATCCTGCTCCATTGCGCTTTTTCCACTTGAGAAAACGGCCGGGTCTACGGGCGGGAAAGACGCATTGTCAGCCTCGCTGTTGGAAAAAAATGCCTTGTCCGGCCGTGAAAACTCCCCGTTTTTGAGACGCACGATCAGAGTACTTTTTAAACAGTTCAAGTCTGCGCTTTCACTAAGTTCCTTAAACAAGAAAGAATAAAATTTTTGAAACCAATCAGCACCTTTTCCCGCAAACAAACCGTCGAAACTTTTGCTGAGTTCAGGTTGTTTGTACTTGTAAACATTGGCGTCCCAGTACTGACTCTCATTTCTTCGCTTGACCAGAAGGTCAACAAGCTCACCTGCGTCCCATCGCTTAATTTCAAGCCTTGAAAGAAAACGGTCCGCATGGCTACTTCGCTGCGGAGCAGCGACTGCCCAGTCCGCGATACTCCCTTCACCAACTAGTTGCGATAGATCCTCTTTAGGAAACAATTCCTTCATAATGGCTTTTGCTTGCAGCAGTCGTCTAGCCGGTAGATGTGTCTTTGATTGTGTTGGGGTCAATGGTTGCGAATTCATTGCTTCGACGATCGCTTCGGCAATACAGCGGTAACGGCGAGGCAACGTGTCATGCTCATGCGGCAATACATTTAGGAAGTCAACTGTTAACAAGCCCAGATCGCGGACCAATGCTAAAGCACTGGCCGCTAATTTCGCAAGTTGCTCAAATAAAGGCTCGTTGGCAGGTGTGTCCTTAACGCTTGCGCGACTCAACTCGGGGACGAAAGGTGCGTGAAGGTGAAAACGCAGCCCAGACACCTCTTTTTCGGCAGGGAAGTAGACAGACACGCGAGATGGCTCTGCCGGAACAATACGGTAATGATTGGCAACATCGACAAAGTTTGGCGATGATGCAGGCTCCCCAATTCTTTCAAGCGGAAACGCCAATGATACATTCTGTGTCGGTAAATCAGTGACCGGGCTAGAAAACCGGAGGAAGCATGAACTAGTAATCGCCTTTTCATCGACATATTTTTGAACCTCAATGAGATGCGGTGTGTGCTCTACCCGTTTCAACTTACCACGAACATTTTTTGATATCGTCCACCTAACAACTTTTATATTTTTAAGAAAAATCAGCAATTCTTCAGAAAGCGACTCCAGCCCTTCAGCCGTTTCAGCAAACGCATCGCCGGCCGACTTCTTGGGGTTATTGAATGGAAAGCGAAAAACCGTCCATTGCCCAAAACTTCCCTGGCCTGGTATTTCTTTGGGCAATACTAAGTCACTGATCTGGAAGTTGAACGTTGGTGACCAAATCGAAGGTGTCTCGCAGTAGGCAAACACAGCTTTAAACCCGACCCCAAATCGACCAATTTTATCCTCGTCGTCCCCTTTTGTCCCTTTACCAATATTTGTGATCCCCAAGACATCCTCTTCCGTAAACGACCGACCGTCATGGGCAAAAACTAACTGGCTATCCTCTAGTTGGAACTTTACGTGTTCCGCACCAGTGTCCTCGGCGTTTTGCAGTAACTCGTAAATAAAGTGGGCCTTGTCTGGGTATAGCTCTTCCACCAATTTGCGGAGCCCTGAATACTCGTCGTCAACAAGAACATCGGCTAGTTTTTTTCGCTTTTCGCGAACCTGTTCAATGAATCTCATCATTCAGAACCTTGGGTAACTGTAATCGTTCCGAAAACAACGGGCCGTGAGTGAATGTCCGCTGCCTCCGCCGATTTCTTTAATTCAGACATTCGTCGATCACCGTCCGCTTGCGCCGAGGCCAACTCACGTTGCTTCATCAGCGCGATTTTCTCGTTTGTTGCTGCTGCAAGCTGGTCTTGCAGCAGTTTACATCTTGCTAGCTGGCTTGCCGCCAGGCTCTGTATACGATGATCGACCAGATCGCGATTGCTGGCCATGTGATCGGCCCTTGCTTGATTCCACTTGGTGTGATGCCTTTCCTCAAGCAACGGTCTTACATCGCTCTCACAAGCAACGGCCTGCGGCGTATCCAACGCAACTGGCAGCAGTTCCAAGAGGTTTGACTCGACTTCTGGGCTTACCGAGACCGCTACCAACGAATCATCCGGCTTTACACCGACTTTTCGCCATTGGTAAATGGCAAAAGGGTGCTTTCCCAGTGGCAAGGATTTGTCCTCAACGGCAAGGTGAATCGACATTGAATCTCGTTCACCGAGCGTATCGGCCGCTTGGCGAACCAGTGGGTGTAGTACATTTAGATAAACCGCGTCGCGATTGTCAGTCGCGGTTTGCTGATCAAACGTTATTGGGAGATTAGGCACTTGGCCCTTTAGGAAGGATTCCCATTGTCGCCATACCGGCTCGCTCGACCGAGGTTTTTTTCGCAAGTTGTCGAGCAAAAGACCGCGAGCCTGCAGATTCAGTCGCAGCGTCTTCAGCGGTTTTTCACCGAGAATGTATTCGCCGGAGGGTTCGAGTAAGGTGGCAAAAAATGCTTCGATCGTTTTTTGCAGCGATGCTGGCGACAGCCAGAACGACTCTGCCTCTTCAAGCTGCTGTTGCCAAGACTGATTCGGGACGCTCAGGCCAAACAACTCCGCTTGTTTTGCCTCGAGCGCCTGCTCCTCGTGTATCCGTCGGATGCTATTGTCGGCAAGTTGCTGCAGCCGCGCATCTCGCTGAGCCGTTGTCAGCGTGAATGACTCCTCGATCGTGCGTAACTCTTGAGTAATTTGGCCGAGAATCTCCTCGCTTCCTCCGACCGACCGGTTGAAAACGCCAATTCGCAGTAAGCAACGCTCGTAGATCTCCGCATCAACGGTACCGGGCGTAATCAAGTTAACAATCGCGACAGATTCGCTTTTTTGACCGTAACGATCGATACGCCCGATTCGTTGCTCGATCCGCATGGGATTCCACGGAAGGTCGTAATTGACCATCAAGTCACAGAATTGAAAGTCCAAGCCTTCACACCCAACTTCGGATGACAGAAGAACATCGATCGCATCCTCGCATTCTTTGTCCATTGCGAATCGACTTCTCAGTTCCGCTCGGACCTCATCAGGAATGCCGCCATGGATGACCCCAAACCGAAACCCTTCGTTTTCACATCGCTCAGCCAAATAGCTGAGTGTGTGACGGAAGGTGGTGAACAACAGCGATTTGTTCTTTGCCATTCGACTTTTGTCACGTAACACCCGCAACAATGCTTCAGCTTTTTGGTCATACGGATCAAGCCTGTCGGCAAGCTGTAAAACCTCGTCAATGTCGGCTCTTATCTGTGGCATTAATCCGGAATCAATTTCTTCGCACTCATCACCGCCTTCGTCACTCGTTTCAAGGTTCTGCAGCTTTCCAGCAAGAATGTCGCTTAGCAGTGGCTTCAATCCATACAAACAGCTAGCAGCTTGGCGACGCACCGTTGTCATCATGAACTTGACGTTCTGCTGCTGGTGAACAAATGAAAGTATTTTAGCAATCACGAGCAATAGCTTGTCATGCAATTCCTGCTGAGACGGTGTAAACGGAACGTTGAGTGTTTCCGGCGTACGAGTCGTAAACTCACCGATATCTCTTCGGCGTGTCCGGTTGATAAGGGAGCTGAACGTATACAGTTCCTCAATCGTTCGGGTTACCGAAACTCGGTTCGCATCTTCAATGTCTTCGTTCTTAAGCAGGTCAAATGCCGACTGAAATGCGGGTGATTCGCGTAAGAAAAGCCGCCCCCACTGCGTCTCGGCGGCTTTACTCAGGTGGCTAGACGCACGGTGCTGCCAGCCCTCTTTAGCGATTCGGCACTCGCCTGCCGCAGCGTTAATTGGCCCGTTTGGCGCGGCCATTTGATTGAAGCTGGCATGATCAATAATCAGGTCGGGTCGCAACATATTCAGCAGCGTGAAAAGGTCTTCGCTGCCAAGCTGAACCGGTGTCGCCGATAGAAACACGACAGCTTCTGCGTTCTCGCAGAAGTATCGGACACCCTGGTGCAGGAATGTCTGTGCGTTGCGTAAATGGTGCGCCTCGTCAACGATCACCAAGTCAAACTTCGGTGGTGGATCCAGCGACAATAGTCCTTCCTTTGCTCTCCGCGTCCGGCCCTCGCGACCAAAAAGCAAGTTTGAGTCGAACAGCGAAAAAGGGACGATCGCTTTTTCGTACTGTTGCGGCCATTCACCCTCAAGGTCAGTCTCCTGCAGACAGTGACGCAGCGTTTGGCCATCAAGTGCCGTGAAACGCTCGTCGAATCGTTTCATTTCAAGAAACCACTTTCGCTCCGCGACCAGCGCCTTGGGGCAGATGATCAGGACTGACGAAATGTCCATGCGGGCCTTTAACTCTTTAATGATCAGACCCGCTTCGATCGTTTTTCCAACACCGACTTCGTCTGCGATCAAAAGACGTGGTCTGTCCGCACGTATAAGCTTTATAACCGGACGGTACTGATAAGGGACAAACTGAACGCGGCCACTTCGAAGCGAAAAAAGTTTCGCCGACGATGGCGATAAAAGAATCATGCTGGTTAGGAAAGCGTGCAAGTCGTTTGCTGTTTGCGGTCGGGAATCCGCAACAGGCTGTTCATCGGCCTGTAACTGGCTCTCGTAATAGGAAACTATTTTCCCTTCATGAAAGACATTGTATCGAACTTCATTACCAGTCGCATCGATCGCAATGATCGGAACGAGGACTTCGTTCGACGACCTCAATCGCACAACATCACCGACTTGGAATAGGCTGCGCGGTCGGTTACTTTCTATCGGTTCCGCGATTCGAACTGGCTCGGTAGTGGGTGCCGATTGAGTGTTGGTGGGACTTAGCGGTTGGTTTGCCTGCTTGGACGACATTTCACCGATGGCCGCTTCTTTGTAATCCTGGACCTTGCTCCGCAGGACCGAATCAGCCTCGAGCATTTCCAAGACCCGATCTAGCGTATCCGCGTCGCGATACCGGTCATTGGCGGATACCGCCTGCGTCGAGAGGTGTGCCCACCGATTGCGGATTGATTGAAGCTCCTTGATCCAACTGCGACCATCTCGTGGCAATCGCAATGAGTTCGACAGCTCATACCAGTTTTGATCGAATATTCGAACCAGCGCAGCAAAGTCCAGATCCCGAAGGTCACCGATTCTTTTTTCATCAACCAGTCGCTGTTGTTGGAAACTAAGCGAGCTAATCACCTTCTTTCTCCACCAGTCATCGCCAAGCCGTGGAAGTTGATTGGCAAGGAACCCCGCAAAGGCACGGGTTGAAAGGTGAAGCAAGTCGTTCATGAAGCCAGGTTTGTTCGCGTTGCTTGGGGGTTCTTTCGCTAGGCAGGGCACTAAGTTTAACCAGCGACGGTTCCCAAGTCAGCAGTATGGAAGCAACATTTTAATTCGTTGCTTCGATGAAGAACGATCGCAAGATTTGGCCTCGGCACCGCCGTTTGTTTACCAGGCGTACTTTCGCTACTTTCGCAGTCTTACCCCACCCGATCAAAAAATTTGTTGCTAGGGACAAATGGTGTCCCTGCCCACTTCAGCATGCGGACATGGTGATTATGCTCTGAGCTTAACTTTTGAGCCTATCCTTTAACGGGTCAGCTCGATGGCACTTAGGGCGACGCGATGTCCGAGGTTTCTCGACCTGATTTCGTCGGGCGATTGAAGAATAGATTGCGAGTCGCAAGCATCGCCGATGATCGTTAGCGGATACAGAATTTGATGCGATTTAGATGGCCTTCGAAAAATGGGATCACGTGCGGGAATGAATGCAACGCGGTTGGCGGCGAGACGTACCGATGACGCATTTGAGTCGTCGTTCACGATGCATTTACGGACTTCTCATGCAAGGATGGTCAAAATCTCGCCATCAAGACCCTCGGCGATGCACCCGTCAACAATTCCTTTCCACTGGGACACATGTTGTCCCTCGGTGCCGTATCTCGAGTGATTCGCGATTGGTTTTGTTGATAGGATCGATCGACTCGAATCATCCAACACACTGAAAAAGTTTTTGTACTGGACCTGTCAAGAACACAGTAGATCTCTTGCAGCGTCTTTTTCACCGAACATAGCAACCAAGGATTCCACATGAGTCGTGATTGGTTTGTCGAACACAACGGAAAGGCTCTTGGGCCTTTTTCCTCGAGTCAGTTAAAGCAGCTTGCAGTGTCCGCAAAAGTCAATCCCGAGACGAAGGTGCGTCTCGGTGTAAACGGCGAGTGGTCAAAGGCAAGAAAGGTCCAGGGGCTGTTCACGCAAGTTGGTTTGGTTAAGGAAAAGGCGCAGTTGCCCGCGCCCGCTCCACCAGCGATGCCAGTGTCCGTCGCTGTCGAGGCAATTCGCCCCGCAGCACCCATCGCCTCGTCCGCTGCAAATAGGGATTGTCCTTTCTGCGGTGAACAGATTGTTGCAACCGCGATTAAATGCCGCTACTGCAATGAGTTTCTGGACGGACGCCCGAAAGAGATTCACGCGGCGCCTCAGCATATGTTTCAGCACGCAGCTCAACCGGTGGTTAACGTTACGCATGTTTCGCACAACCATAGCGGCCACTATGGGCCAGGTAAAAGCAAGGCCGTCGCGGTGCTGCTGGCATTGCTACTGGGCGGACTTGGCATTCACCACTTCTACATGGGGCGAGCGTTTCGAGGCTTGCTGTATCTTTTATTTTGCTGGACATTCATTCCCGCGATTCTCGCGCTGTTGGAGGCCATTTACTATGCCTTGATGAGCGAAAAAGATTTTCAGTCGCGTTGCAGATGACCTCCGCAAAACCAGACGATTCAATTGTGTCGACTTTGTTTTGAAGCACGTCGTTAGCAGGGTGCTTTATTTATCGGCGAACAAGTTCTGCAAAAGCATCTGCTTGCAACTTTCTGGTCCGCTCGCGATGTTGCATGCGACTGATTCAATCAGCAGTGGACGGTTTCCGTAAGTGGTATTGAGCAACACACGGCGTGAAGTTTTTTGATCGCACCGGGTCGGATAGACGAGCGTGGCTCGCTCAGCTTGAAATCCGGCCGCGTAGGCACACATCTGAAAACGGTCGTTGCGATCTTCGTTGCCAAAGCCACGCTTGTATTTCGCATCCAGCACCCAGCGGTCGCTTCCGCGGACGAGCAGCGTATCGGCGATCAGCGAACGGTATTTGTCATCAAGCCCGATAGCATCGTGCCACGGGCGAATCGACTTAGACTGAACTCGCCATCCGGTCTGCGGTTCGAGGTCTCGGCACATTTGAGCGACCGCATCTTCCCATATCCGCGACAAAGATAGTGTGAACGTCTGGCCGCCCAAGCGCCCAGCATGGTCGATGCTCGCCCCAAGCAAGATCAACCGAGCCAACTGCAATGCTGATCGAGCGGGCTTGTATTTCAGAGTTGCGTATTCGGCAGAGAGCATAATCAGGCAGTATGGGTGTCGTAAGTAGAAACACCTGGTCTTACATCGGTGGAACGAAGACTGTTCCGTGACTTCTAGTTCCTGGTCTTCATCCACATCGGCTCCAGGCGGATCTGGGTATCACCATGCACGGCTACACCCGGCCTGCGATCAGACGAATCAGCAGGGCCGCAAATCCGATAAGCATCTACAGGAAGATACCCTGCCCTGAACGTTCCCGCAGCTTTACCAGGACACCAAATACGTAGAAACGTTCGACGAACTTGTTAACAGGTGAAGGGCGCATTATCATGAAAGCGCCAATCAGATCACCCAAACTGCAGGGGGCTCGCCGACCGTGTCATCCAAGCGATAAAGCAATAGGCTCTGAACGGCCTTTACGTGATAAACAAGCAGCATCTGGATCAGATCCTGAAAATCGGGGCCGACTGGTACAATCAAAGAAGAGGCCATTCTGGCCGCGACCACCTGCCGTCGATACGAAACGATGGCGAGACACCGATGGCTGATCCGCATAAGCACAAAACCGCCTGCCAGACCGACCTTGGTGGGCATGTAATCCGTACGGGCTGCGGCCTGATCAACCGGCGCTTAAGACGCTCGCATAATCTGCGTCGCTGCTGCTCCGGTTGCCGGCTTAACGCCTGGCCGCGCCTTACTCGTCGTCGACGGCCGGTGAAGTGGTGCTACGTAGCGTCCAAACCGCCGGAAACGTAGCAGCATATGACACGGTTTCAGTATGACGACATTTCGCACCGCTGTCGCTTAACGTCACAAACGGACGCTTAGATTAGGTGGGCCTGGTTTCGCGAGAATCCAATCAAGTGCTGTCAGTTATGGTAGATATTGCCAACGCCTCCGAAGCCAGCAAATGGAGACTTTCGTCGATTAAACAAGACCACTCATTGGACTTACCAGATGCTAAACCAGTAGCATTTTCCATGAAATCGTCAATCAGTTTTATTATCGAAGTTTTTGATTCCGGTATTTCATAATGACAATCATGTCTCTGCATTAGAAGAAGTTGGGGGGACTTTTTCGATTCATCCGTGTTTTCGGGAGATGATAGCGAACGAATCTCCTGAGAAAAAGCCACGGCCTGCTCACCGGCAACCTGCCGGTTTTCCCAGGAAATACGATTCAACACTAGCAAAGCATCAAGGGGCTCAAGAAACCGATTGGCGTCGATATCGTAAAAGTGTCGCGGCGAAATGTCAACGAATAACTCTGCTGGGATTGCTCCGCTGACTCCTTCGCGGCGCGCATGACCGATGCGGTTGAGTATCATCAACGCATCCAGAGGTGCGACTTCTCCGTCGTTATTGACGTCGCCATAACGCAGCGGATTCTGAAGCGGACTGGTCACTACTGCGATAGTAATCGTCGCCAAGTTGCTTAGGCGGCCTTGAACGTCACTGATGCGATAAGTGAAGCTGTCATCACCCGAAGAGCTGGTACCTGCTATGTAGCGAAACAGCCCATCGTGGACGGCCAGCAATTCGCCTTTGTTCGGTAAACTGGTGATCTCAATAGACTCAAAATCGAGTCCCGCCACCGTTGGCGCAACCAAGGCGAGAAGGTCAATCTCCAGCGCATCGCCGCGATACGTTCCAACTCGACCGTTAGCCGCCAGCGGTGGGTCGAGATTGTCGACCAGTGTGATTTTGAGTTCAACAGGAGCGCTGCGTGCTCCAAGCGAGTCGACCGCTACTACACCGATACTTGCTTGCCCATGTGCAAACGCTGATGGAACGAAACTAAGCCGACCGTTGCTGTCGAGCGTCGGCAATCCTTCAACGGCAAATAGATGTCGGGCCTGTTCGGGGATTATCAATTCGAACGCAACCGTTTGCTGGGCCAATTCGTCGAGTGCCGCCGGCGGCCCTGGCAACACCTCAGTCGCCCACAGGGCAGAGTACGCTGCTTGACTGCCGCCAATCAGCACCTCGCCACCAGGTATGAATTGTGGCGGATCGTTAACCGGATCCACCGTAATGGTAAACCGAATCGGCAAGCTGCGATTGATATCGCCACGGCTTGGATTGTGCGGTCCACTATCGATTAGCATAGCGTCAAAGACGGCCACCCCATTGGCATGCGGTGCCGTTTCGTACCCCAAAGTTGCTGTGCCATTCTCAATTATCAAGCTCGGCATAACCGTGAAAAGGTCGCTGAAATCGGTGTTCCATTCGGCGAAGACTGGATTAAGTGCGAAATCAAGCTCCTGGGGAAAGATCGCAGGCTGGGCATCCGGTACGCCAAGGATTTCGTCCAAAGCTGTCGCGGGACCCGCCGCAACATCTCGAGCCCAGCGAACAAATGTAGAACGACCATCGCCCTCACCACTAATGACATCACTGCCACCTCGGAAAACCGGCGGTGAGTTAACCGGATTTAATATCAGTTGCACACGGCCTTGGATTGTTTTCGGGTCATCCACCAATGAGCCCAGCCTGAATGCGTCTACGCCTGGAAGGTAACTTTGACCGTTATCGGTCACCGTGAATTCGAACTCGTCGTATCCGTTTAGTCGGTTAATGTCGCGAGGCGGCCTGTAAAAAACACCCGGGCGGCCGCCTTGGCTGCCCAGCGTCAATGCACCATCAAGTCGTGTTGATCGTGGGAAATCATCGATCAAGCTGAGCACCTGACCCCCAAGCCCAACGCCTTGCTCACTTTCCCGACCGGTGTCAAAGATATCGAGCAGGCCAATTGGATCGTAACTAAGGCCGCCTAGTCGCCGCAGCGGAATGAAATAATTCCCGTTCATTCCAACGGTGGAGTGTGAACCGATTTCGCGAAGCGTGTAGCGAATGATTCCTTGCGAAGTAACTTCCCACGCGCGGTCGGCATCAAACGTTTCGCCGCGTCCAAGTTGATCAGGAACCAAGCGTGGTGAATCATTCACCGGGTGGATATGAACCGACACCGTCATTAGTGTGCTGCGAGAGACAAATCCAGGCGAATTATCGTGATCCGTCGCACGTATCACAATCGCGGTTGAGCCAACCGCATTTGCGGCGGGGAACAACGTAAGAACACCATTCGATGCGACAATTGGCGAACGGCTAAATAACGAAATGGGAACAGAAGGCTGTTCGTGAAGAACTTCGAATCTTACTGACTGGGCCGACTCATTATGCGGAGCAAAAGGTGGCGCTGCATTAATCTGAAATGCCCAATTTAATGCGACGCCAGGGCTAGCGGATGTGGATTGAGACAGATGGACCGCAGGGTGAAACTGGACGTAAGGCGGGTAGTTGCTCGGTATAATCTCAATCCTTCCAATGTTTTGATTCCAGTTGTTGTTAGGTGAGTACAAACGCAGAGCGGCCAAACCTCGCGTTCGCTGCGTGCGTTCTCCTTCGAGCACAACTGCAACGAACCGCGTACTTATCGTTTCAAACCGAAGGTCGACATAATCAAGGGAATGAGCGGGAACAACAGACTCCGCAACTCGGTGCCAACTGCTCGTTCGATCGACAGGACTGCCCGATCCTGAATCGCTCACATAAACAACCATTCGTTCAACACCCTCCGAAGCACCGCCGTGAACTAATGGCCAAACGCGGATGCGATCAAGGTTTAAAGCTGCCGGCAATTGAGCGACGATCCATGGGCTGGGATCATCTGCAGCAGCCTTCCATTGAAACCGTTCCAGAACGCTGCTTGCGTTTACAATCCCTCGAGCGAACACAGCATTTCCTGCGTTCCATTCCGGTGCTGCAATCGACGAGCTCACGGCGCTGATTGGAAAAACCTGCTGTACCTCGTCCGTCAACGGGTTGGAACTATAGCCCCTATTTCCGCGAATGAAATTCGAAATCTGAACAGTGGCACCCGTCAATGTGTCCGCCCGCGTCCCGTTCGGGAGTCGTTCGGGAACACTGAATCGCGGCTCCTCATGCCAGGCTGTTACAATGATTCGATCGGGCTGTTGCTGCGGCGCCGCGTCCCCTCCGAGCGCCTCGTGGTAACGCGCCATGCCTCGGACAAAAATGTCTTGCCTCCATTGCGCAGCAGACGTCGCACCGCCTGACGTACTGGTGAGTAATAAGCCGAATTTCGCCCCCAAATCATCCTGGACAAAGCGTTGAACCTGGATGAGTTCAGACCACGCCAATTGGTAGCCACTACTTTCGGAAACGCCAACCAGATCAACAGGCGCGTCGAGATGAACATGGCTTAACGAGGTCTGCTGGGATTCAAGTTTTGATGCGAGATCGGAATAGATCCTCCGCCAGTCTCTTCCATGTGTCGGTAACGCATCAATTACGCCAACCCGAATCTCCGGAAAACGCTCCCTCATTAACCGAGCGTAAGCAGCAACGTCATCGATTCGGTCACTGATCGGATAATCTTCCCATGAAGCATGATCGCGATGCCTACGCGACAACACGCTTTGCAACGATACATGCTTTACTTGCAAGCCCAAACTTTGAAGTCGTTCGATATAGTCAAAATGCCCGACTAATAACTGTTCCCGCGTTCGGCCAGTCATCGCGGCCCTGTATCCGAGCCAAGTAGCTGCTCCGGAATTAATCGCGACATCAACTTGATGTGCGTTAAGAACAGGAGCGATGGTCCCTTGCAACACGGAATCAGTAATTCCGTTTTCTACGTTACGAAGAGAGTTTTCAGTGAGATAAATGGTATCGATTGCTCTTAGCGTATGCTCCCACGACGAAGGCTCTTCGAACCTGGAAATAAAGTCATCGGGAATACCACCAGCGAGCCCAAGATTATTATCGCCTATCCAAAGAAGCGGGCCAACAGCAAGCATGCAACGAGATTCGAGGCAATCAAATCCTAACCGGCGACGGCATAAGCGACGGAAGCTTTCAATGGAATCGTTCATTAATCAAATCGTGATTTAGAATTTTGTGCGTGCACGAACCGTTTTACTAGTGACGATTTAATAAAACCAACGCAATCGCAAAAAAGAAATAAACTGTTTGGTGCGTGATACTCAACGAGCTAGGTAGCGACGCACCGTTGATACCTCAAGCGTAACGGACCAGATGATTCATGTAAAGAAACCAGCGAAATGCGTTGCCTAGCCTGTCGCCCCCAAGGCTGAAGTCGCGAGTCGTTAGTCTACCATTAGATCGAATTCCAGGAATTCGCCTGCGGCGGCGATGGGAAATCAAGTCCACAGCAATCACTTTGGACTTGTTTTGGTTCAGCGTGAAGCAAGCAAGTCGCAAAAAATGCAACGAATAGGCCGCTTTTTTTCGAGGCGACACCACTAACGACACCAATTTGCTAGCATAGCGGTCAATCCGCACTCCAACCCACTAGCAAAGCAGGTGCTCCAATGGTTCAACCACCACGTCCGAAAGGCTGTCCGCTATTTCTCCATCGCAACGGGCAGTGGTGCCGAAAGGTCAAAGGCAAAGCGTTCTATTTCGGACCCGATCTTGATGCAGCACTGCTTCGCTGGGCCCATTCAAAAGATCACATTCTTGCAGGCGAGCCACCACCGAGAAAGGATGGCAAGCCTACGCTGGCAGAGCTTGCGAATCTGTATCTTGCCGATAGTCGCCAGCGAGTGAAGGCTGGTGACTGTCGCGCCGATCACACGGCACAGGTGAAGGTCGTGCTCGACATTATCGTTGGTGCGGTCGGCGGAACCGCTAAGCCTGACACGATGACGCCAGCGGCATGGTCAAAGGTGCGGTCGGCATGCGCCACGACAAAAGCGGGCAAGCCATCGGCACAGGTGACGCTGAAAATGCGGCTATCGAAATGCCGAGCGTTTCTAAACTGGTGCACCAAGCAAAAGCACGTCAACTCGGTCGATGCAGGCGATGCACTTGCGCCACCTGCCAAGCGACTGATTAAGCGTGAAGAGAACGCTCGAGGCGATCGGTTGTGGGAGGCTGCGGATTTGCGAAAGGTGATCGCAGCGGCATCTATTGAGTTGCGGGCGGTACTTTTATTGGGCATCAACGGCGGCATGGGTTCGCTGGACATTGCGATGCTGACACGGAGCCAGTGGAAGC
>DNWZ01000305.1:0-2774 GCA_003506095.1 Planctomycetaceae bacterium
GCTCTACCCATGACCGTTTCTCCCTTTTGGTCCCAATCTTACCAATCAACCGCCGGCGAGTCAACAAAAGGTGGGTGGCACCATCCGAAGGCAGCCGAGTCAACAAAAGGTGGGTGGCACCATCCGAAGGCAAATTGGCTCCCGAGTTGGAGGAAACAAAACCTTCCAACCTACAGCCCCATGCAAGATGCACTTCACCGAACGATCACGTTGCGACGACTGGGCGTGAGTGTTTGATAGCCTGGAAAATGCGTGCGAATACCATGAGCCCCGCTTCCTCCCACACCCCTCAAAAAAATGAAAAGCAGAAAAGAATTGCGGAATGGCTGCAACACCAGCGGTGGACCTGCTGACACCTAGTCGGGGATATCAAGCAAATTACTTTCATTTTTTGCCAGCGGCAAAAGCGTAGAACAATTGCCCCAATCGTTGGCGGCAGGCATCGAACGAAGGTCGAGATCTTGCGAGTGCCGGAATGGCAATTCGCTTGTTTCAGCCTACAGTTTATATCTTGCTTGGTGCCTAAAGCCTTTACTGGACAAGAGCCGTCATGCTTTATGGCTCAAATCGGCTATTTTTCTCTTGGCAATTAAATGCCATATCAATCCCAATGCGATCAATAGTATTCCTGCGATCCAGATTTGCACTTCCACCCAAAACGCTAAGAATAAGCAAGATGTCAGACCACACCATGCGATGACCGGCGAATAAAGCCGCTCTTCTTTTGTTAATCGAATCGCTGCGAAATTGGTAATCGCATAATATACCAAGACGGTAAACGCGCTGAACGACCATGTCGTTTTGACATCACCTATCATCGCAAGACCACCAATAAACGATCCTGTGGCGATCACAGCGGGATAAGGCGTTGTCGCAGTGGCATTTAATTTGGCGAACACGCTCGGTAGGTCGCGACGTCGCCCCATCGCCAAAACAACTCGCGACAACCCGAGCACCAGATTGACTAATACGCCTAACATCGCAGTGATCGCGCCAATGGCAACAATCGTCGCAACCCCGGGTACATCGAATTGTCTGGCAATGATTTCTAGGGGGGCCACATGCGCATCTCGTGTCGATACCAACTCGCTCGATCCGACCGCCAGCACAGCGATCGTCCCGACTGAGATATAGATCACCGCAGACAGAAACAGCGTTGTGATGATCGCTCGCGGAATTGTCTGTCGAGGATGATGCACCTCTTCAGCCATCGTTGCAACTCTTCCATATCCGGTGAAAGCAACAAACATTAGTGCGCACGCTCTTAAAAAACCTTCTATCGGACCGGTCGCGGTATTCTCGGGGGCGAACAGTGGGAATAATCGGTCGCCGCCCTGCGCGATCGCGGTCGGTAGTCCCGCAACCACAAAAGCGGCCAGCGAAATTAATGTGACCGATACGATCACAATATTGGTATGGCTCGATCGGCGAATACCGCCAAGGACCAACAACGTCACCAAGGCAATTGCCGCCAAGGCAATGATAACGGCAACCACCGCCCTGCCCTGCCCGGTCGCATTGGCTTCGTTATCGGCTTGCCCCAGCGCATGGAGCAAATAGCCCGCTAATCCCAATGCTGCGGTCGCTGCCGATGCCGACTTAGCGCACAGAAACATCCAACCGGCTGTAAAACCCCACCGTGGCCCCAGCCAACGATAGCCGTACTCATAAGTCCCGCCGCTGACCGGATGACAAGCGGCAAGTTGAGCACTGCTGAGCCCATTGCAAATCGCAACCACAGCCGCGACGGCAATTGCCAACACCACCGATGGCCCAGTGACTTCGGCGGCAATCCCGATGCTGACAAAAACTCCGGTACCGATGATCGACCCCAGGCCCATCATCGCCGCGCCCCAAAGCCCGACTTTCTGAACAAGCTTTCCGCTTTCACTCTGCTGCGGCGACGGTTCACTGTTGTTTGTCACAATTACTGCTTCGCAATGAGGCGTTGAAAAATACACGCTTGATCGTGAAACGACACGACCCCGGAAACCACATTCACGTGTGCTTTCCGGGGTCGATTATGCGGAGGGCACGGGACTCGAACCCGCAGCCCCTTACGGGGTACCTCAGTTCCAATGAGGCCGCTCACCAACTCGCTTACCCTCCGACGTAGCAAGCTTTAATTCACCAACTTCGCTCCGCTGATCAGCTTAATGAATTCTTTGTTACTCTCAAAGCGGCCAAGCTGCTTTGATAACTGCTCCATCGCATCGACATGATGCATGGTGCTTAAGGTTCGCCGAAGCATCGTAACGGCTTCGAGCGTTTCCTCGTCGAGCAACAATTCTTCGCGGCGTGTTCCGCTTTGGCTGATATCGATCGCGGGCCAAACTCGTCGATCGGCCAGGCGTCTGTCGAGCACCAATTCCATATTCCCGGTTCCCTTGAACTCTTGGAAAATCGCCTCGTCCATGCGGCTGTTGGTATCGATCAGCGCGGTGCCGACGATCGTCAGCGACCCGCCTTCTTGGAACGCCCGAGCGGTTGCGAACAACTTCTTAGGAATATCCATCGCCTTGACGTCCAAGCCGCCGGACATTGTGGCGCGGCCCCGACCGGTCTGGCCAACCCATTTGTTAAACGCACGGGCCAAACGCGTGATCGAGTCGAGCATTAAAAATACGTCTTGGCCCATTTCGGCCAAACGTTTTGCTCGATCGATCACCAATTGGCTTAATCGAACGTGACTGTCGACGTCCATATCCAGGCTGCTAGCGATCACTTCGCCGCCCAAAATACTCCGCTTCATGTCGGTGACCTCTTCGGGCCGC
>DNWZ01000305.1:2787-3381 GCA_003506095.1 Planctomycetaceae bacterium
TCGTTTTGCCGCTGCGTGGCGGAGCAACGATTAGCGCACGCTGACCTTTGCCGAGCGGCGCCAGCAGGTCGATAACACGGTTGGTGATCGGTTTTTGGCCGACTTCCAAGGGCAACCATTGGTCGGGATTGATCGCAGTAAGCGTGTCGAACGATTTCACGTCCAGATAAGCTTCGGGCGCCATCCCATCGACGTCGATCAGCTCACGAACACGGGGACCTTGTTGCCGCCGTGCCTCTTGAACCATGGCCCGCAACTTCACACCTTGGCGAAGCCCGAAGCGTTCGATCATGGTACCGGGGACAAAGGGGTCGGATCGTTCGCGACTGTAGTTATTCTCTTCGCTGCGAAGAAAACCGTAACCATTGGGGTGCATTTCCAGGATCCCGACGCCTTCGGTCAGGGCTGCGTCCGGAGCAATCGGCGGGCCGGCGGCGTCGGTGACTTCGCCATTGACGTTTTCAGGATTCGGCGGGCCTCCCGGAGGTCGTCGCCGACGGCGAGTTCGAGGCTTGCCTTGCCCAGGCCCCAGATTTCCACCACCACCACTGCCGCCACCGTTCGGATTGGGGCCACCGGAATTATTCCCGCGAC
>DNWZ01000386.1 GCA_003506095.1 Planctomycetaceae bacterium
GTGTTCGTTTTGGGCGAACTGCTGCCGAAATATCTGTTCTATCATGCCCCTTATCAACTGCTGCACACCGCCCGGCCTCTGTTGATCTTCTTTACCATCCTGTTCGCTCCGGTGTCACTGCTGCTCGGGTTGTTGGGCAATCTGTTGCGTTTGCTGACCGGTGAAACACCCATTCAGTTGCGTCTGTCGATGCAGCGATCGGAACTGGAACAGGTGCTGCGCCAAGGCCACGAAGCGGGCGTGTTGGCCACAGGGCAACGCCGATTGGCCAAAAATGTGTTTGAAATGGGCAACGAACCGGCGATCCGTTTCGGTGTGCCTCAAACTCGCTTGGCCGTCGTCCAGGAACCGATCGCGATCGACATCGCAAAGAAAGAAGCCCACCGCAAAGGCCAGCCAATCGTTCTTGTCGAACGACGAAAAAAAATCGTCGGCTTCATTCGCTTCGCCGAACTGGAGATCGATGGTCGCGTGACCATTCACAAGATCATCCGCTGCCAACAAGACGAATCTCACCTCGCCGTGCTTTACAAACTGTACGATTCCAAAAAACACGTCGCAGTGCTGGTCGACACAGCCGGCCGAACGCAAGCCATCGTCACGCGTCAGCAACTCCAGCGGTCCTTCTTAGCCGCTCAGACGGCCGGGCTGTAGTTTTGCCCCTCTGTGGAATTGGCCCGCTTGGTCGGCAAAAAGAAGCCGTAAGGAAGTGTGCGATTGTGCGTTTTGGCGGTAACTGATTGCGGCTCAGAGGATTATTTTTATTTTTTTTCGCACATCGCACCTTGCTTGCTCATCGACGCAGCCTGCATGGCGTCAAGTTGGTAACCATCGATTAGCAAGAGACTTAGGACGATCGAGTCAGGCTGTGTGTGAAGGTGGTTTTGAGGGCACCCTTGCGCGGACACCTCCTTTTGGGGGCTTTGGTCTGTTTTGGCCTGTCCCTGGTCGTGTCCCAACCATCGCATAGGAGGGTACGAGAAAGGGTTTTTACGGTGGTACCCGGGGAATGCTCATTTCCGCGCCGTTTTTGTCCTATTCCCTTTTATGGCCCCAGGTCTCACGAGATTATGCAACATAGAAAAGAGTTTGAGTTTCAGGTAGAGAGCCTTGAGCAGCGGACGATGTTGTCCGGAGTCCAGATTTTTGCCGCTGGCGATATGGGTGATGAAGCATTTGAGTTGATCATCAAGGGCGAAAAGCAAGCGACCTACAGCCTTCATGGCACCCAGCCGCAGATCTTTACCTTCAAGCCCACTGGTTCGGTCACCGCTGACGACATCCGCATTCAGTTCATCAACGACAAGTTCGAGCCAGAAAATGGCATCGACCGAAACCTGCGCATCGACAAAATTGTCGTCAATGGCGTGACTTTCGAAACCGAAGCTCCAAGCACCTTCTCGACCGGGACCTGGAAAGCCGAAGACGGCATCACCCCTGGTTTCCGCCAAAGCGAAGTCCTCAACGGTAACGGATTCTTTCAGTTTTCCTCAGGCTCGCAGACCACCGGTTCGGATTTGAAGATCCGCGTCCGAGGTGACGAAGGGACCGAACAGTTCAACTTGATCATCAAGGGCCAAGTCGTCGGCACCTTCAACGCGACCACCCAAGCACAAACCATCAGTTTCCAAACCGCCGAAGTCATTCAAGCCAGCGACGTTCGGATCGAGTTCATCAACGATCGCTTCGATCCGGCCAACGGCATCGATGCGAACTTGACCGTCGACTTCATCTCGATCGATGGCACTGTCTTCCAAACCGAAGCCCCGACGGTTTTCTCAACGGGCACTTGGCGAGCTGAAGACGGCATCACCCCTGGATTCCGCCAGAGTGAAACGCTTAACGGCAACGGATTCTTCCAATTCGGTGCCGATCCCAATGGCGGTGGCGGTGGTGGCGGCGGCGTAACCGGTTCGGAAATTCAAATCCGCGTCCGCGGCGACGAAGGGACCGAACGGTTCAACCTGTTGATCCGGGGCCAAGTTGTTCGCACGTTCAACGTCACAACAACCGACCAAACCCTTATTTATCGTCACACCGGAACAGTAACGGCGGACGATGTTCGGATCGAGTTCATCAACGACCAGTTCGACCCAGCCAACGGTATCGACGCCAACCTGATTGTCGACTTCATCTCGATCGACGGCACCGTCTTCCAAACCGAAGCCCCGTCGGTCTTCTCGACCGGAACTTGGCGCCCTGAAGACGGCATTGCACCGGGATTCCGGCAATCCGAAGTGCTTAACGGCAACGGATTCTTCCAGTACTCGACAGGTAGCCCAACGCCGCCTAATCAGGCTCCGATCGCCGCCCCGGATCGTTTCACCGTTGTGCAAGGCGACACACTGCGTGGTAACGTCGGTGCCAACGACTCCGATCCCGATGGCGATCGCTCCAAGTTGGTCTTCCGGCTCGCCACTCAGCCAGCCTTTGGTCAAATCACCTTTAATCCCGATGGCACGTTCGTTTACGTTGCCAACGGCACTCAATTCGGTGAAACCACCTTCACCTACACGGTCACCGATGAACGTGGCGGCGTCAGCACCGGCGTGGTCACCCTCGCGGTGAACCAGCGTGCTAATCAGGCTCCGATTGCCGCCCCGGATCGNNCGACTCCGATCCCGATGGCGATCGCACCAGGCTGTCCTACCGGCTCGTCACTCAGCCAGCCTTTGGCCAAATCACCTTTAATGCCGACGGCACGTTCGTTTACGTCGCCAACAGCAGCAACACCGGTGAGATCAAGTTTACCTACTCCGTTATCGATGAGCGCGGCGGAAGTAGCACCGGCGAAGTGACGCTAACGGTCAGCCAGCGGCCTAACCAGGCTCCTATTGCGACTCCAGATCGTTTCCCGGTGACACAAGGCCAGACCGTTCGTGGCAACGTCGGCGCCAACGATTCGGATCCCGATGGTGATAACGCCCGGTTGGTATACCGTCTTGCGACTCAGCCAGCTTTCGGACAACTCACTTTCAACTCCGATGGCTCCTTTGCCTATGTCGCTGGCGCTAACGATATCGGTGAGACCCAGTTCACCTATGTCGTGACGGATGAACGCGGCGGCACCAGCACCGGCCAAGTAACGATTGTGGTAAACGCACGCGTACTTGCTCCGGTAGAAATTACCGTGCCATCGCAAGGTGGTGTTGCAACGGGCGTTGTTTGGGAACTTCGAAACATTGACGTTTCTGGCACAAGGAAGTATCCCTTCCCTAATAGCACGTCAGGAATATCGACTCACGATCTTGCAGGTGGATCCTTTACTATCAAGTTAGGAACCACTCCAGTTGCGGTCGGGATTGCAGATAGCGATGGACGATTCGAAGACGGCGATCTCAAGCAAGTTTTGGCAAACAATGTCACGATTAATGGCGTTTTCGAAGCGGCCGGTAAACGGTTTACGCCCGAATACTCGTACCGAGTTCGAGAAGCCGTTACGGGGCGAATCATAAACATCTATGTTGTTGAGCTGGGTTCGAATAAGGCAGTCGGTATCGTATCCGATGCTCCGCTTCAGACGGGTGTGGCTTACACTTTCATCAGTTTGACGTCGAATACGCCGAAGGACTTGACTTACAACAATCTGGCGGATTCGTACATCATTTTGGCGTAATCCGAAAGCAGCTAGAAACCACTTGCGCAATGCAGATCAATCGACTGCACTGGACCGCATTTAAAAATCGATAAGCCCCTTTCGTCTGAAAAGCCGAAAGGGGTTTTTTGTATGCCACGATTCGTCTTCTTGGGCATAGTATTGAGTATGTCGATCGAGTCGCTTGCAAGGCACTATCGTTTTTACTCATCAACCGTATTCAGAGTAAGGATCAATGCCTGCTTCTAGCATGCTCTTTTGACGATCCTTTTCTCGCCTTGCCCGATTTCGGCTCGATCGATGGCACGATCTTCCAAGCCAAAGACGCCTAGGTGTTCTCGACCGGTACTTGGCGTCCCGAAGACGGCATTGCACCGGGATTGCGGCGATCCGAAATATTCGACGGCAACGGATTCTTCCAGTACTCGACAGGTCGCCCAACGCCGCCTATTAAACTCCCATTGCCGCGATTGATCGGTTCACCGTTGTGCAGAGCGAAACGCTGCTTGGTAACGTCGGTACCAACGACTCCGATCCAAATGGCGATCGAACCAGGTTGTCTTACCGGTTCGTTTCCCGGCCAGTTTTTGGACAAATCACGTTTAATGCTGATGGCTCGCTCGTTTACGTCGCCAACAGCAACAACACCGGTGAGATCAAGTTTACCTACTCCGTTATCGATGAGCGTAGCGGAAGCAGCATCGCCGAAGTGGCTCTTACGGTGAGCCAGCGGCCTAACCAGGCTTCCGTTGCGACTCCGGATCGATGACGTCCAAGGTCCCACGACCGACGGCTTGGGCGATGAATTTGCCGACGGTAGAGCGGGTGAAGATTTCATCGCTACCTGCCCCGGTAACGGCAGTTCGACTTGGGCATCGCGGGTCTGTTTTTCCGGCGCCATGTGAACGCGTGTGAAGTGCTCTCGCTGTGCTTCGCTGGCAGACTCGTCCTTTGTTTTACGAATAAGTGAAAATAAAACCCTCTCCAGAAATAATTGGCACGGGATGCTGTCAGGTTTCCGTAAGTCATTTTCTAGAAATGATTTAAGTCGAATGAAGAGGGCTCTGAAGACACGAGCGGTTCTCCGTTTCTCCATAAAAATCATCCAAAATCCGGATTTATGGAAAACCATTTTGTCCCGGGTAGTCGCCTAACCATCGCATAGAAGGGTACGGGAAAGGGTTTTTACGGTGGTACCCGAGGAATGCTCATTTCCGCGCCGTTTTTGTCCTATTCCCTTTTATGGCCCCAGGTCACACGAGATTATGCAACATAGAAAAGAGTTTGAGTTTCAGGTAGAGAGCCTTGAGCAGCGGACGATGTTGTCCGGAGTCCAGATTTTTGCCGCTGGCGATATGGGTGACGAAGCATTTGAGTTGATCATCAAGGGCCAAAAGCAAGCGACCTACAGCCTTCATGGTACCCAGCCGCAAATCTTTACCTTCAAGCCCACTGGTTCGGTCACCGCTGACGACATCCGCATTCAGTTCATCAACGACAA
>DNWZ01000796.1 GCA_003506095.1 Planctomycetaceae bacterium
CATCTCGAGCGGTTTAGCCAACCCAACCACGCAGGGGAATTTGCTTGTAAGCTTGGCCAGAGGCACGTTCCGACCGCTACCGTTTTTTGACCCTTGGCTGCGGGTTGACCCTTCTAATCCACCGGTTCAACCTTACCCGGCACCAATCTTACCGACGAGCAGTCTGTCAGGTAGGCCGCGTGATCGTGGTTTACTAAATCCGGAGTTTACCGGCAGCAATTCTAGTTTTGCGCTGCGAACGCCTATTAACCTGCAAGCGCCAAACGATGGGGCAATTAGGTTTAGGCTCAACCAGCTCGCACTTGCATTGATAGGCGATCAACAAAGCACCGATCTTAGAGAAAGAAATCCGTGGGACGTTGATAACGATGGAGACGGTATACCGGACAGCGTTTGGATTGATCTTGGCTTACCAAACATTGTTTCACAAGAAGGAAAGCTGCTGCGCCCTCTGGTGGCAACAATGATCGAGGATTTAAGCGCTCGGCTTAACGTTAATGCACATGGCAATTATACGCTGCCACTGAATGTGAATGCTAATACCGGAGCGAGTGGCCGTGCGACTTATGCCGGGACCGACGTTCCCTACGCGAATGTCGATCCCGCGACGAATCAGACCTTTCGCGGTATTGGCTATGGTCCCGCCGAGATCATCATACCACAGCTCGCAAATTTGGGGTGGTTGCAAGCTCGCTATCGAAACGGGAGCACTACGGATGTTACGACACCAAATGTCGGCGCAACTGATCGTGACGCTTTTGACTTGGTCCGCAGTGGATGGCGAGTGCCGACTCATGGCGCAAACACCGGCTATGGTTATTCGATCGATCCATTCGGTCGGTCGGGCGTTGGGCTAGGGAGAGATGGTAGTGTGTTGATGGCGTTGAGTGGACTGGCGGCGAATACTGGCGGGGGAAATGACGCGGTCAATCATCCTTATGAGGCGGACCCGACGGGACGATTAGCAGGTGACCATCATTTCACGTTTGAAGAGCTTGAACCGATTCTGCGTTCAAAATCTTTTGACCTTGAGATGCTGCCACCGAGACTACGTGCCCTGGCCACGACGGCTTTGAACAGTTTCCCGGAGCTCGATAAAGGGCTTACCAATTACAGTGTTTCGGACGATAGCCCTACGCCCCTTGTATTTAACAGTACACGACATTTCACATTATTGCAGTCAGCGATCGATTGGCTTGGTATCCAGACAGCAGCGTGGTTACCTGACGATCCAAATGATGCGAATAATGCCAACCGAATCAGTAATCGGGTCAAGGAGTTAATCGCGCCAGAATTCCGTTTGGGACGAAAAATCGATGTCAATCGTCCGTTTGGTAACGGCATTGATGACAATGGCAATCAGGTCAAGGACGAACCGATTGAAGCGGCGCTTGAAGTATCGTCTCAAGCGGCATTTGCTGTGAATCCGAGTGCTGGCGGAACGTTGCCTATTGATTACCAGAACCAAGCACCGGATTACCGTCATGGAAGGGCGCAACCGAACCACGTGGATGCAAGGGCGTTATTGGCCCGTGACCTCTATGTTTTAATGATGTCTGCATCACGCGGCGTCGACTTCCCCGGCATGGATCCGGCAAATCCGATGCCAGCGGGTGAGCGGCAGGCTTACCGGGCGCGGCGTATTGCGCAGTGGGCGGTAAATGTCGTTGACTTCCGCGATTCTGATGCGATCTGTACTAGGTTTGTTTACGATGAGAATCCTTTCGATGGATGGGATGTCCGTTTCAGAAGCATCAACCCCAATACGGGTGCTCCGAGCGTAGAAACGATCGGTAGCCCACCGGGAAATCAGTTCAGCCCTGAAGTTTGGGGAGTTGAACAACCGGAACTCGTCTTTTCTGAATCCGCCGCGTTTCATGACGTGCGCGTTCGTGACACGAATCTCGACTCGACCAATCGCACGAAAGCGGATCGTGCTCCCACGGAGTTCGCCGACTGGGACCTCAACTCCGACCAAGTTCGGATTCCGCAGGGATCTCTATTCTTAGAACTCTATTGTCCCAGGACAACGGTCGAAGCAACTGGTTTCGATCAGTCATCTAAGCAGGGGTTTCCGCGAGAACTCTATAAGTTCTTAGACGAAACCGACCAGTCTTCGCCATCGACTTTAGCACTTGATCTATCCACACTGGCGCCAGGAGGTGTACCGGTTTGGCGGACTGCGATTTCAAAACCACATCCGAACAACGACTGGGCAAATGTTCCCAATCCACCTCTGCCTCCAATTAACACGACAGAAGATCCGTTTGAACGTTGGCAGAATCCGACAACACCCGCAAGTTCGCGGCGTGATGCCGCTTCTTTTGATCCGGCTCGGCCTGATGAAATCGATGTCGCGGCAAACCCAATTCGCGTAGATCGATACATTTGGTTCCGTTCCTTTGCACAGCAATCGGACATTTCGGACTTGCTAACAAGTGCCCAGATTCCTCCAACGGAAATGACGGCGGATCAAGTCTTCTTTGTCCCCAATACGATTGCGACGAATTCGGATTCACGTATCGCACCTGGGCAGTACCTAACCATTGCACCCCGTCCTACCACAAACTTTGGTTCGGCCGTTTTCGCCGGCAATACGCCGACCAGACCGGCACAGCATCGCTTTACGGTTGTAGCTAATCAGGGCGTTATTCACTTCAACGAAGCCAACAATCGCCTTACACCGGCATTGGGTTTGACGGCCCCTTCGATCTTTACGCCAGCAAAACCGCTTGTCGTTGGAGCTTTTCCCCGCGACGGAACCTGGGCGAACGTGTTTTCAACCAATGCGAACGAAAACTTTGTCGGTATAAACGTTTCAGAACCGTTGCCGTTAAGCGCTAATTACTATCCCAATGCGCCACTTAATCGTTACGGTGGAAATGGGAATGCTAACTACCCGTTAAATGATTCGTTTGTCGACTTCGGTACGCCGGGTAGCGCGCCTAATGATCCTTTGGATCTAACGAGAAATTACATTCCAGTTATTCAGGAAACCGTTGCCGACCCGCAGGGCATGGACCCCGATCGAACCGGTTTGGAGCCCTTCTTGGGTACTTTGCCGCGATATTGCTCGGCGTTCTTACAGCGTTTAGCGGACCCGCTGCGGGCGTACAACGCGATAACGAATCCGTACATTACAGTGGATTTCATTCCGATCGACCTTACTGTCTTCAGCGGTGAAGAAGATCCGACCAATGTCTCTACAAATCCGGCCCGATTTACTTCGCGGACTCGGCAAAGAACGGGAGGAATCAATGGCGTTCCCAGCAATGCTTTATTTTCATACGAGACACACTTTGAGCCGACAACTGCGGCGGGTGTGCTAGGGGCGACTTACTTCGCTGTAGGTAACGAAGGGCATTTGTATTCATCATTTAATTTTCTCAATACGCAATACAATGTTAACAATCCGGTTAACCCTGGATTCAGCGGTTTTGCTCAAAGCCTTGGCCAGGTCGGTTCACCGAACCTCCAAGGGCATGATCGAAATCTTCCACAAACGCCTTTCGCAAAGCTATCATGGTTTAATCGGCCCTATTCATCACACCTTGAGCTGTTGTCGGTACCGGCGTGTTCGTCCAGTCGGTTATTTGCTGAGTTTTCGACTGTCAGTAGCGCTATTGAACCGTTGGTCTATTCGTCAGCTACTGCTGCTGGGCCGGATGCGATTGCGAGGCTTTATGGTCCGTTCAGGCACTTGTTGAACTTCTTTCACGGAGACGAAAGAGTTACTCCCAATAGCGAGTTTTCGCGTTTTTTCAACCTAGCGGGAACGCTTCCCCGATTCCGCGGAGAAGTGGAGCTCATTACGCCTTCGCGCATCGAAGGTTTGGCAGCAGCGGAACGTACCTGGATGCGGGAATTGTTGCAGGCTCCATTTAACTTTAAATACGACAACCGACGGCAAGGACGAATCAATCTCAATACAGTATCAAGCTTCGAGGTCTATCGAGGGCTGATGCATGGCCACATGATCAATAATGAGTTCACGGACGCAGCTAACGGACAATTTGGCTTTAACCGTTTTGTACAGAATCGTCGTGGGTTCGTATCGTCGGAGGGTTATTCCGAGGTCAACGCTTCCGGAACACCAGTCAACTTTGATCCGACCCGATTCGATTCTCGTTACCCAACCGAGTTTGGGGCGACTTACCGCGAACATGCGGACGGTCGATTTGCACCGATGTTGCGTTCGAATAACGATGACTTGCGAATCAGTAATACAGACGCCACTCTATTGAGACGCAATGACGGCTTGGTCTCTAGTCCGCCGACGGACGATGCTGCTTTTTTGGTGCGCCGCCAAGTGGATGCCCCGGTTAATGCACGCCAAAACCGCTTCCGAGACCCATTCATTCGCTATCAAACATTGTCGCGAATGCCAAACCTGGTATCTAACAATTCGCAATCGTTTGTTGTTTGGATAACTGTTGGCTTGTTTGAGGTCGACGCGCAAACGAATGCTTTAGGCCGGGAATACAATGAACATCTTGGCACAAATGAAAGATTCCAGGCGATGTTTATCATTGATCGATCGATACCTGTCGGGTTCGTACCGGGCCGAGATTTGAACGCGAGAGACGTTGTCGTTTTTGAGAAGTATTTCCAATGAGTTGGTCCATGAAACGCACTAAGTCGCGGGTTAGCGCCTTTACTCTAATTGAAATGTTGATCGCAATGGCGGTGACACTGTTGCTGATGGCCGCATTAGGTAAAGGGTTCGCGTACGTCGGTGAGAATATTCGCGACAGCCGCACACAGGTTTCGCTAGCGAACGAGTTGCGTGATATTACCAATCGTTTGCAAACGGAACTCTCGACTTCGACCGCTGGATTAAAGACTGCGTCGATCGCGTATGAGCCGTCCGGGTATTTGACCTATTATGAAGGTCCGGTGACGGATGCAACGTCAAGCCTTTTTCTTCCCACAGACGATCCGTCAAATCCGACTCCCGAATCTCGTTATGGTGATTTCGATGATTACCTAGCATTCACTGCGGTTGCGACCGGCGATAGTTGGTTTACCGGTAAGGTACCACGGTTTATTCTTGACCAGAAAATAGCGGACATTGCCGGAACAGCTTACACGCCCGGTGCGAATGCCCTTGATCCGGTTGTCATCAAATCAAAGTATGCGGAGATTGTTTATTTCGCGAGTCCGGAATATGAACCGGGGTCGATGATATTGCCAGACGAACCGTCAAATCCGCTTCGTTATCGCGACCTTGAGAACAATCTTTTGCCGGACAAGATAAGACTGCATCGAAGAGTCTTACTGATACGCCCAGATTTGAATATAACGCCCCAGGGAGGGTTCGCCCGAGTTTCACCTCGATTGATCAATGGTATCAATTACCTACAGCCTGATACTTGGCCCACTGGATCGTCGGCGACCTTAACGCCAGCGGCGGCAAACAATGGACCAACTGTCTCAAACGCGTGGCTTTTCGGAATGGCTGCCGTTCATCAGCAATGTGATTTGTCGTTACGGCGAGTGTTGGTTGATGGTGCTCCGCAAGCATTGGTTGCTGCGAACTCATTGGAGGATCTTGCGAAGCCGCACAATCGTTTCGCTCATGTGCGTGTTCCCGGGGCTCTCCTTGGTCTCGGTACAGATTTCACATCGATGCCCATCTTGGCACTTGGGAACCCTATTCCGATCTTTGGTGTTCGATCTTTGGTCGACAATACGTTTCTTGCACCTCCGTTACCGCGTTGGTCCGGATTTCTAAGGCCCGAATTTGTTTTAGGTAACGATCGTGTTCATTTAAGCGATGACACCGGTTCCTGGGGAATCAATCGCCTTGGTGAGGATGTCATTGCAAACGACGTTTTAGCATTTGACGTAAAGGTTTATGACGCTCAGGCCCCCGTCGTTACAACGGTTCGAACCGCCGGTAACGGGACCCGGCAAGTGATCACTCCGAATGAGCCGGGATTTAGAGAGGCACTAAGAAGGTTTGTCGCTGGAAACGCAGGTTTTCGAGTGGATAGTGGTGCCTACGTTGACTTGATGTATCCAATTCTTTCTGGCGGTTCGATGCGCGGTTGGACTCCACGTTACTTTGATCCTCAGGCGACAACTCCGTTAGATCCTGTGTTTTCTAATGTCGACCTCTTTCGCAGTCAATTTAGCGGCGTTAGTCAGCTTGGCATTCCGAGTAACTCGTATTTGCCGTCGATATATCGATCGGGAAAAATTCTAGCAATGGGTGGGCCGCGTATTCTCCAGCCGACTTGGGACACGTTTACAAATCACTACCAGCATG
>DNWZ01000813.1 GCA_003506095.1 Planctomycetaceae bacterium
TAAGTTGGCGAACTTAAAGATTGGCTGGCGGCGCACATGCCTGACGGTCTTAGCAAAAGGAAAAAGGCTGAATGGGCCATCTAGGCTGCCAACCGCATTCGCGAACTGCCAGTTCACGAGGACGATGTTTGGGAATTTGTCCGACTAATGGATGATTTTATTAAAGATTCGTAGGATGCAATTGCTGTAGGAATATCCCCAATGCTGAGCGTAGTGATCTTCTAGGCGTGTGTCAGCGATTGAATCAGTATCAACCCAACCTTCTTGTAGCAAGTATTTTTCTTTGAACTCACTTTCGCGAACATTTTCCACGACCATGAATCGCCCATAGAACCTTTGAACGAGAGCCCGGATTCCGTTCTCGCTGACTTCGTTAGCAAAGCCAGGGCCGTGATTTTGCCGAGAGCGGTGGCTTCGCAAAACGATTGCACGCCACGCCAGTTAAAGCCAGGCAGCAACAAGTAGACAAGTCCGACGGGCCAGCCTGGCCGGAGATGGCCCACCCGGCCAGGGCGATTGACAGGGCATTAGCGTCTCACTCAAATCATTTTGAATTTGAGTTGTTATTGGGGATGAAGCTTCCGGCTGATAGATCGCCATGCGTAAGCAGCGGGCTCTAGAGGCTTCGGTTGCCCGGTGGTATGAAAGTGTCGTGGTGGCATAAAAGGAACGGTCAGTTGCGAGACCCGAACTCCAGTTCGAATCCGAGTCAGGAATGGACGGGCTGATGGATTGCTACTCGAATGAAGAGCTTGCTCGGTTTCTGGAGCATTGGGAGGTCCCGAGCGACATCGCGATTTTCGAACAACACCTTCGTCAATGCGCTGAATGTCGCCAAAGGATGGAGGTCGTGTCCGGGGCGTCAGGTGGCTACCGTGGCCATCAGAACCGGCCCGAAGAGTCGCGATGTGAGCCTTCGGGGTCTTGGTGGAACGAACGGAATAACTTAGACACGTCTCATGCGTCCGAATCAGGCGGGCCCGCCAAGGACGTTTCAAAGTTGCCTGAAATCGCAGGTTTGGAGCTTCACCGATTGCTCGGCTTTGGTGGCGTGGGGACCGTCTACGAGGCGTTTGATCCGCAGTTGCGTCGCCCGTTAGCGGTCAAATTGCTTCGCGTGTATCCGTCGCCGGAGTGGTTGAGCCGTTTTCGACAGGAGGCCGAGGCGGTTGCAAGGGTCAATCATCCGCATGTCGTGCAGATTTATGGATTGGGTGATAACGAGGGCCAGCCATATCTTTTACTTGAGTATGTCGCCGGGGGCACACTGGCCGATCGGCTTCAGGCTCGTCCACAACCGCCGAGCGAGGCCGCAGCATTCTCTGTCAAAATGGCGAGGGCGATTCATTTTGCACACCAACAACAAGTCATCCATCGAGACCTTAAGCCACGCAACGTTTTGTTGACAGCGGACTCGCAACAGGCTGACACTGCTTCACCGTTAGCAATCGATGACATGCCACTCTCAATGCTGGCACCCAAAATTACTGACTTTGGTTTAGCAAAGCTTTTAGATGGTGATCCGCAATGGACTCGCACAGACCAGGTTATCGGTACACCTGCCTATGCGGCTCCCGAACAGTTGCAGCGGACCATAGCACCTATCAGCTCGGCAGCCGATGTTTATGCATTGGGAGTGTTGTTATATGAAATGTTGACTGGGCGGCCGCCACTGCAAGCTGACGATTTCATAGGGACTGTGCAACTGGTGCTCAACACCGACCCGATTCCTGTGCGTCACTTGCAGCCCCGGGTGCCGATCGACCTAGAAACCATCTGCATGCATTGTTTGGCTAAGGATCCGTCGCAACGCTATGCCAATGCCTTGATGCTGGCCGAAGACCTGGAACGATTTCTAGCCAGCCAACCGATCCAGGCTCGGCCATTGGAGCCGTTGGAGCGAGTCCGTATTTGGGTGGATCGCAACCGAAGATTGGCTGTCTCGTTGTTGACTGTTGCCGTGCTGTTGGTCGTCAGCTTGATCGGTGCCATTGGGGCCGCTTTATATTTCCGCCACTTAAAAGACCAACAACGTCAACTTGCCGATCTGAATGCATCGCTGGCCTCGGACAATGCGGACGCTAGGGACGTGGCGCTCGCAGCTTATCGGCAAACGCAAAATGCAATAGCTGACGTTTTTGTTGGCTATGGGCTGCAGGCTTGCGACGATGGCAGAGATCGCGAAGCGCCATTATGGTTTGCCCACGCCGCTCGTATATCTTCTGAATGCGACTCGCCGCATTTTCGAGACAACGCCAATCGGTTTCTACTGGCCAGTCGCCGACTCAGCCATCCTGTTGATCTTGTCCCCTTCTCGGCGCGTGTGGATCGAATGTTCTTACACCCCAGTCGCCGCTACCTGCTGATCCGCCCTGTTCCTGGTTCGCCGCCTTTGTTGTGGGATATTGCCAAGCGGCAAGCCGTCACCTTGCCAAAGCGGTTGGCAACCGCGACCGCGCTAGCCTGGACATCCGCAGCAGACTGGCTGGCCGTGGGGCAGGACGACAGGGTCACGCTGCTTCCGTTCCCCGATCTCACACAATCGCAGATGATCCAACACATCATCCCTGCCAGCGATGACCACGGCCATTCCAAGCTGGTGGAGCGATTGGAGTTCGACGCTTCAGGGCGCTATTTGGCGATTGCGACCCGCAGGTCGTTGCGGATTTGGGACTGTCGGCAAAGCGTTTGGAAGTCACCGGGCCTGTTAGAACATTCCGCAGACATTCAATGTGTCGTCTTTAGCCCTGACAGCCGTTTTGTCGTTACAGGTGCAGCGGATGGTCAGTTTCGATTGTATCCACTGGACGCTTTGGAGCAGGGGCATCAACTGTCGGGGGCGCACATCACCGATGCGAAGCAAACATTCGTACCGCCCTGCTTTGTGGGTAACAGCCGGTATTTGGTCACACGATCTAGCGATCTACAGTTTGGCGTATGGGATGTTGAGACCGGCAGTGAACTGCATATTACATACGGATTCAGCGGCTGGATTTATGGCATCGAGCCTGGTTTTGAACCGAACGAAATCCTTGTCGCCTGCAAACGGGGCCTGTTAAGTTTCGATGCCGTGGGTAATAAAATTCTGAAGGCATTGATCAGGCAGCCTTGCTTGCTTGCGGTGAAGGACAAAGCCAGCAGCAAGCTTCTTGCCTCCCAAGCCAACTCGGATTGCGTGCTTTGGACATTGCCACAAATGCAGGTATGCCCGGATCCGGCAATCCATGCAGGAGCAATTTACAGCGCGACGCTCTGCGACGAGGGGCGCATGATGGCCACTGCGAGTGAAGATCACCATGTGCTGATATGGGAAGCACCGAAACAAACGCTCGGCGGATTCTCAGTAAGTCTTGATGGCGATAGAACCCATCGCGGTGCGTTCAGTGCGGATTCGCAATACTTAGTTGTCACCGCCGGATCCCAAGTGACCGAAATCTATCAAACACAAACGGGCCAGCGCGTATCGCAGATCACCGGCGACCAGGCACCCGGAAATCGGTCGGTCGCAGCATTCATGTTGCCCGACAACCAGCGTTTGGTGATCGCCAACCAACTGGATTCCGAACGCGGCACGTTGGAGCTGTGGAATTGGCGGACAGCGACCCGATTGAGTTCGCTGGAAATCGCACCCTTGATCGAAGATCGAGATCTGCCTCCGCTATCAGGCAATCGCCAGGGCGATCGATTGATTGTTTATGAACGTGGTGACGCTATGCGCGTATTCGCGGTCATCGAAGATGAAATTCGGCTTCACAGCCAAACGCCCCAAAATCCTCTTTTTCGCCAATTGCGTTTCGATCCCGATGGTCACAAAATGTTGTCAACTTGGGCCAATCTAGTTTTGCGTTGGGATTTTGAAGCGGGGGGCACCCAAGGGGTACTGGCAACCCAAGCGAAGATCGTGGCGGCCTCCGCTGCGGCCCAAGGGGAGTTCCTAAGTACAGCCGGTGACGACCGGTCCATCAGTTGCTGGAATCTTTCTAGTGGCGAATTGGCAGCTGGTCCCTTTGTCTGTCGCAATTCAATCAAGTTGCTTGAATCGTCCAGCGACGGCCGCCACCTTTTGATTGGTGATGGCGATGCATTCCTTCGCGTATTGAACACCAACACGGGCAAGTGGCTCGGTTCGCCCATTTACGGCATCCGGCGTCCGTTGGCCCGTTTTCGTCCAAATAACCCCGACCATATTGTATTCTTCGGTGGCGACGATGCTTTTGATGCCTGCAATTGTACAACAGGACACCGGATGATGCCTACAGAAAGCCTGTTTCCATCATCCGAACATCAGGACACAGACAACCGCTGTCTAGAGATCAGTCCCGATGGTCGATTTGTGGCCGCCGGCAGCCAACACGGCCTCCGCTTGGTCGATCTCGCATCGGTCGATACCGATCCGCAGATCTCGGTCGAAGAGATGCTGCTCGAGGCAGAACTGCTGTCACACCACGGGTTGCAGGGTGACGGCACCCTGTCTCGACTTTCCTTTTCTCAGTGGCATGACCGTTGGAGGCAGCAGCAGTCACGGGGCCTCCAGGGTACGACGATAAATGCCCCATAGTCCGCCACGGCTTAAGTGAACGTTCTGGAACACGATCCTGTTGAAAGCCGTGTCCGAAAACCATTAGCCACTTTGCCGCGAGCCGCGGTTTTCTTCGGTTTCCGGATGGGTTCTTAGTGGCGGTTTCGCCCTGGCGTTTGGTGGCGCGTTGGATAGAACGCGATCTTTAAAGCATGATTCGTGGCAGGGCGACATCGAAATGGGCCCCAGCGTACGCGGCGGATCGCACGAGGGTGAGACTCCCGCCGTGAGTCGCGACGATGCTTCGACACATTGCCAGGCCAACCCCGGTTCCGTTTCGCTTGGTCGTGAAAAATGGCGAGAAAAGTTTCTCGCGTGCATGCTCGGCAATGCCAACTCCATTGTCGATTACCGAAATGATAAAGTCCGAATCGTTAACTTCCCCTCGCAATAGCACCCTCTTAACGCTCAAGTCGCATTCATTCAGCGAATCGAAGGCGTTCCGCAATAAATTGATGATGACGTGTCGCAATTGGATTTGATCACAAAGAATTTCGCAGGGTTCTTCGGGGATCTGAATTTCGAAATCAACCCCCGCAAGTTCAGCATGCAACCGACCGATTGCGCCGCAATCTTCAAGCAACTTTCGCGGATCGCATTGGTCCAACTTGTCCTGGGGGCGGGTTGCATAGCCACGTAGCTTTTCGGAAATTTCCGCCGCACGAGT
>DNWZ01000738.1 GCA_003506095.1 Planctomycetaceae bacterium
CGCCCGCCCTTGCGACTACGTTCATGTTTCGGCAACAATGGCTCGAGTCGATTCCACATCGCATCAGACATTCGGTATTCATCGAAGCTTGTACGACCGTCCATGGTGATCCCTCCCTGGGAATAGAAAGTGTGAGAACTCTCATTTTCCAGGAGGGATCACTTTTCTCAAAGATCAATCGGTTTTCGGATAGGCTCTAAGGCGGGCTGAAATGATTGCAGGACTTTAAAGCCAGCATCGCGCCGCCCAGGCGTGCCAAACCCTGTCCGAACAATCTCCTGTCCCGATTCTTTTGGCTTTTAATCGGTAGTGATTTTGGGGGAAAGGTCGAGAAGCGGCTTCCTTTAAACACTTCGGGCTGCAGCGGAATCAGTTAGGTCGGGTCAAGATTCTTTAGAAGAAATTGCGCGATGTTGATTCTTCAGTTTTGGGTTGTCATTAAGAACGCGAGCAAATCTCGCATCTCGGCGATCGACATCGTCTCTTCCAGCTTCCCTGGCATGATCGATTCTTTACTCGGTCGCTGCGAAACGATTTCCACCAGTGGCACTTCGAATCGCTCTCCATCGGCACCGATAAACTTCGCATGAGTGCCCGATCCGTCGTTCAGCTTCAGGCCGCTGAACGCACGACCATCGTCGGTCAGGACTTGCCAAGCGACAAACAGTGGCCCGACTTCCTTGCTCGGTTGAAGGATCGATTCGATCAACTTTTGTCGATTCATTTGGGCACCGATCGCCGTCAAATCGGGCCCCACGCTCGAACCGCGTCCCGCGTATGCGTGGCAGTTCACACAAGTCGTTCGCACAAAGACTCGCCAACCGGCTTTGGCATCACCACCAGTGCCGATCAATCGATCCCAGGCTGGAATGTCATCGCTTGACGGTCGCAACAGTCCCGGCTCGTCGGCCTCGCGCCGCAGCACTCGGCGGGCTTCGCGGCGAATCGTTTCGTCCTGCTTCGGCAATCCATATCGATTTAGCGCCGCAGCGAACGAACTCGCATTGCGGGCCAGGCCTGCGATCGCATCACCGCGAACTTCGACGTCCAAGGATTCCATTGCCGCGATTTCAGCTAGTAATCTCATGGCCGGTTCGTTGCCGCGTGCGACCAGCAGACGAACGATCTCGGTGCAAAATTTCGCGTCAGGCGTTTGCTCGATCCATGATCTCAACATTTCAACCGTCGGTTGATCAGCGTCGGCGGGCAACATCCTCACCGCCATCGCTCTCAATCGCGGTTCACGCTCGGGATCACTCGTAAACTCCGTCAACAATTTCTCTTGAGCCGGATCACGTTTGCCTCGCGCGGCAGAACCGGTTTCCAAATAAGCGATTGCCGCAACCGCTGAAGCGAATAGGTTGTCAGGCAATTCATCGCGAGCGAGTGTGGCGCGAATCGCATCCAAGAACTGCTTGTCGCCTGTCTCGGCTGCCCAGCGGATCGTGGCGCGGACAACTTCCGGCGAAGAGTAAGCCAACGAGTCGCTGATGATTTGCGCACGAACCGAATGATCGAGCGAATCGGGGTTAATAAGATTCTGCCATCGATGCGCGACGATCAACCCGATACGTTTTCCAGCCGTTGCCATCTGATCGAGCGCGACCGATTGCAATTGCCGCTGTCGCACTAAGCCGATTGCCGCTGCGTTTGCGACGTATCGATCCTCGTCATCCAAATAGGCAATTCGATCCGCCACCGCGATCGATCCGTCGCTGACCAGAGCATTTGCCTTTTTTTCCGCTTCGCTCATTTCCGGCAACGATCCTTTCAGAACTGATTCTGATTTCGGCACCAATCGCCAAAGCGCCCCGCGACCGTGTACCGGGTAACTGCGATCGACCCAGTCGGTCACATAAATCGACCCGTCTTTTGCAACGGCCATATCGACCGGACGAAAGCTGGCACCACCCTGCACAACGACGTCCATCAAACCGGCCAGCGACGCACCTTGATCGCTCATTTGATAACGTTCGACCCGGTTGTCGCCCCAAGCCGTGACCCATAATGAATTGCCATGGGAAACGACGGCGCAGGGGGCTTCGCCGGTTCCTGCCGCCATCGGCAACGTACCGGGTTGTTCTCCATTCCACGCTTGCAGGGGATGAGTTCCGGCGCGACCAAAACGGAACTGAAATCCGAAGTCGGCACCTTCGACGACATGCAACAATCGGCACGGTGGCATCGCGTCGGGATCATTACAAACGGCCCACAAGCGTCCTGAATCGTCGAAGTGCATCCCGAATGGGTTCCAAAATCCGGTCGCGAAACGTGTCAGTCCTGTGCCATCGGGACGGCATCGAAACACATTGCCTCCTTCGCCGCCACCCACTTGTCGTGATCCGTCAGTGCTGACGATCGCATACGGTTCACCTAAGTTTTCGCCTTGTCCAAAATAGATATCACCACTATTGGAAATTGCCAGTCCACCTAGACCGTTATGAGGATAAGTAGCGGTGGTTTCATGTCGAATGATAACCTCGGTGACGTCGGCCACGTCATCGCCGTCGGAATCGCGAATCCTTGTGATCGCATCACGTGTTGCCACCAGGATCCAACCATCGGGCATGACCTCGATCCCCATGGTCGATTTGCCACCTTCATAAAACAATCGTTGGCGATCGAGGCGCCCATCGCCATTGGAATCGTCGAAGATGTAGATCCTGTCAGTAGTCGGACCGGCATATTGACCCGGCGGAAAGTGGGTATGTGATTCGACCACATACAATCGTCCTTTAGAATCGAACCGGCAACTGATCGGCGTCACCAACTTGGGGTCCGACGCGATCAGTTCGATCGTCCAATCATCGGACAAGATCGCCGGTGGCGGTTGTGCGGCATCAAGACTGGGCAGCAATGCAAGCGCAAAGCATGCCTGCGAAAGCAAAATGCGGACAAAATCCGATGGATTTGAAAAGACAGGCATAATCATGCGAGACACCGAATGGGACGACTGGGCAACCAGATGGGCGACTTGAAAAGAATGCCCACGTGACGGACCGCCTCATTCTAACCGGTTTGGCGAACGGGTGCCGATTCAGTCAACTCGATAGCACTGAATGATTTGTCCGCTTTTGCCCGCAAGATCGACCGTGCGAACTCGCCCGGCACTGCCGAACGATTTAAGACGCTGTGCAACCAGCGGATCGGAGAACACGGGTTCGGTCAGCGCGATTTGACCATCTGCGTACCCCGGCAATTCACCGGCGATGCGTGCGACCACGCCAAAGTAATCCAAGCGATCATGGGTCGTCGTGACAATCGCCGACCCACTATGGACGCCTACGTTTAACTTTATTGGCAAGGTTGATTCGCAATGCTTAAGCAGCGACTGAAGTGCCCAGGCAGCGTTGACCGCATCGAGTACATCATTGAAGGCCGCAAACACACCATCGCCTACTGCCTTTACAACCGCGCCGCGATGTCGCCCGATTTGCTGTTCAAGAAAATCATGATGCGCGCGGACAATTTGTAATGTTTCTGAGTCATCGCGGCAGGCATAGATTTCGTTCGCGTTGGCGATTTCGGTAACCAACAAAGCGACCCGTCGCGCATGGATCATCCGATCGCCAGTCATCCGTTCGCCGGGAAACAGCTGACGGAACATTGGCAAACAGGCTGCTTGAGCGGCAGTGATCACGTCGCGACGGGCAACGGTCCGTTCGATCCGAACCAATTGCTCTTCTTGATAGTCGTTAACCATCACCAAAATCTGCTTCCCGGTTCGCAACACAAGATCGGCAGCGGATTGGACGCTCTTACGAGGACACAAGCTTAATTCGGCATGCGATGATGCACCGACCGCTTGAACTCGCACGGCAAATGGACACGGAAGTCGTGGACCGCGAATCACATATTGGCCTGCGGGCAACGCCAGGTCCAGTTCCATCCGCTCGCCGGCGGATAATCGCACTTGCGCCACAACATGCGGTGAGTGCCCAGGGCCGCCGATGCAATATTTTCCAATCTTTGTAGCGCGAATCTCATGATGAGCACGAAAGACTAGCTCGAGCGCATCAGACATTTCCGTGCTGAAATCGATATTACAAGCTTCGCAATGGGCATGCGATTGAATCTCTTTCAGTGATGGCTGCCAATCCGCTGCGACCCGGCATGTTGGACAAAGTATATCCCAACCGATATCAAGGATTCCTTCGGTTGCCGCAACCAGACATGCATCCACCAGTGGCGAGTCATCCACGCCCAATCGCTTCGCCAGCGACAAGGGATGAATCTTGGCAACTTCTTGCGTTGGTCCGGTGGCAACGAATTCACCCAACTTCGATGCAACCTCTGTCGCCACTCCGCGAGCTATTAAACGATCGAGTCGATGCCGCAACCGTTGCTCCGACACGGTCCTCAGCGTTTGAGGTTTTTCGAATGCATCGATCCACTGGCCTGATCGTACATGATGCTGTAACGATTCGTCGATTCGATGATAAATTTTCATAAGCGAAGCACGAGCCTTCACATCGATTTCACGCCTGACCATCAATCGGCCGATCCAGTTGCGTGGTTCCACGCGGATTCGGTGTCGCAGTCGTGTGCGATTATCGGGCATTCGTTCCAATTCGACGGTGCTTAAAAACCATTTGAAGGGGCCGCCGTCAAACTGTCTTAAAACACCCATTCGCTTTCCTTCCACCCATTCAAATGGGTGTTCCTCCCAGCGAATTTTCATGAACCCGAGATGAAAGCTTCCGAACCTGCGAACGCGTCCCGTCGCATCGACTTGTGTTTCATAATCAACAGCGGGCAAACCGATCGCTCGATTAAGTCGTTCAGTGTTGGCAACATAATGCCAGAGTGATTCAGGTGGTGATTGAAGCATCCATTCAAACATGGCATCGAACACAGATCCGCTGGCGTAGGGCGGCAAAAGCGGATGCAGTTCAATTGCTGACGGTTCACCACGCAGGCAGCGGTCAAGATCACGCAACAGGTGAGTTGCATCGGCATAGCGATCTTCGGGCCGCTTGGCCAAGCATTTTTTCAGGATCGCGTTCACATCATCACTGACCAGCGGATTGAAATCGGATGGCAGAGGTGGCGACTCAAAACAATGCATGGTCGCCAATTGCATGGGATCATCGGACAGAAATGGCGGGCGCCCGGCAACCATTTCATAAAGCGTAATGCCCAAGGAATAGACATCCGATTGGGTTGAGACTTCGGAAACGGCGCGACACTGCTCAGGCGACATATAGATCGGCGTACCAAGAAACGATCCGGCTTGCGTCACGGCGAGCGATTCGGATTGATCGATATACCGAGCAATCCCAAAATCCGTTAGCTTTACTGATGACGAATCACTCAGAACGAGAATGTTTTCTGGTTTGATATCACGGTGAACGATTCCTTGTTCATGAGCGTCGACCAGGGCACGAGCTACATCGATCGCGATCGATAACGCCCGTTGCTGGTCAAGCGGACCAGTCTTTTTTAATAAATCTTTCAGGTCGTGGCCATCGATATACTCAAGAACAATAAAGGTGAAATCACCCTCTTCATTCACGGCGATAAGATTCGCGACATATGGATTTCGAACCGCCGCAAGTAGTCGCGCCTCTTTGCGAAAGCGAGCCATTGAATTCGGCTTGATCTTCGATCGACAAAGCACTTTGATGGCTACTGGAGTGCCGACATTCACATCCGTCGCACGATAAACCGCCCCCATCCCTCCTTCGCCAATCTTCTCTTGGATCCGATAAATCCCCAGCAAATCGCCGACCGACGGCATCGCGCGCAAACCCTCGGGCAGATCGGCGATAGGGCCGGGCAAAGCCGCCGATGGCGACATCTCACCCGTTTTCTCGATTTCGTCGATTAGCATCTCGTCGGATGCAGCCTCAGACAAGAGCGACTGGGAACTAAGATCGCATTGTGACACTGACGGGGCCGCAAGCAACTGCTGCTGCACGCGGGAAGCATCTGAAAACTTCCCCTCGATGACGGATGCATCGATTCCAGCGATCGGCGATTCGCTGCTGAACTTCATCAATCGCTGTCCGGAATATGGATTGCAAAACGTTTACGGTGTCATCACCTCTTGGAGTTTTGGCCATAAAAGCCAAGTCGGCAAATTGAAAAGCGGCCATGTCAACGAATCTGATGGGCCGACCAAAACGAACCGGAGACGAGTTCCGGTTGTGACGATTGTGGGCCGCGTACTCACACGGTTGGCAGTCCATAAAACCGATCACCGTTGGCTGTGTATCGACCTCCGTGAACCTGACAATCCCATGTTTGCGCCGCCGCGTTCCAACGCACCACGCCGCCGGCATGCGTGCAAATCAGACTGTAGCGATTGAATTCACCGCTTTGGTCTTTGCAAACCGCAAAGTGTTCGCCACGGACCATGCCAACGCCACCTTCGCCAATTTTTAAATCGGACTCGTCAATTTCATCGGCCGGTAGTGCGCGTTCTGCATAGTCCGACATCACTTGTCGCTGTTGCAACGCCATTTTTGGCACTTGGTTTAAAGAAAAACGACTGGTTGAAAACCGCTTGACCAAAGCAGGATCTTTTCCATCGATCAAATCGGCGATCATCATCGCCGCGTCTGTCCCCTCGGTCAGTCCCGGGCCGCTGAGGCCGGTCACCACAGAGGCATTCTCCTCCCTCGGAACGTGACCAATGATCGGCAAACAATCAACGGGCTCGAACGATTTCGCGCTTCACTGGGTTGTCGCTTCCTTAGCCGTAAACCACTTGCGCAGATATTCAAATCAGACACCGCCTTCAGTGGTTCGCCCGTTCCTGTTCGATGGTCACAGCCGCCCACGAGCATCCAATGGGGATCTTTGCTGTTGATGCGACGTGTATAAAAATACGGGTCGACGTTGTCACACATCAGTAAATCCGGAATCGATTCTTCGACTCGTGCGACGATCGCATACGACTGGCAAGGCACGAATTACACCACCGGATCTTGCCTCCGTGGGTTGATGATCATCTCTCAACCGAGGCAAAGATCGGATCGCTGCCCATCGTCGCTGACTGCGACGCAGCCTTCGTTAGCATCTTCCAGTAGGGAACAAGTCCGCGATCCGCTGGGCGTCAGGCTGATGAGCGTACTCGCTGATCTCGAACACTTCGATCGCATCGATCTGTTTGCCTTGTTGTTCGCCAAATCGTTCGATCAATTCGCCACGCCAGCGGTCGGCTCGATAGGCAATGTGACGTTTGATCCATGCCTGAACCCACGCTACCTTTTCAGCCTCATCGCCTGGGATCGTGTCGAGTATGTCGGCTTCATAAGCGAGCCATTCAAATAATTGCGATCGATGACAGGCAAGCATGCTGGCGATCGTCGGCAATCGATCGGTGATGTCGATGATCACGTCAGGCCGAAGAGGGGCGGGGCGTGTGAAGTGATCGGGCAAGTAGGCAACGACCGGATCTTTACGCAGCGCAGGTACCGACGAAACGACGTTGGGTACCGTGACCAAGTACGACGCATCTTGCACGCATTGACCAACAGCGCGGTGATCGGGATGGTAGTCGCAAGTGCGGTGTGTCAAAACAAGGTCGGGTTTATAAGATCTTATTTCTTCAATAATCCGCCAACGAACCGCTAGACTCGGTTCAAGACACGCATCGGGAAAATCCCAGGTCTCATAGGTCGCACCAATGATCCTGCCAGCGGCCGCAGCTTCGCCGCGACGCAACTCAACCAACTCCGCCGGTTTGCGAAAGTGATGGCCTGCCGATCCGTCGGTTACCGAAATCATTTTGACCGGTCGATCCATTTGACGATAAAGGGTCGCCAGACCACCACCGGCAAATTCGGCGTCATCGGGGTGTGCGCCAATGATTAATAGTCGTGGTGGCTGGTTCATGAATGCTGTGTCGGTTGATGTTTAGTCGAGGATTGTTGGAATGGTTGGTGGTTTTAGAACGGGAAGCCGCCTAAAGGCGGGACTACGAACGGGACGCCGCCTAAAGGTGGGACTACGAACGGGACGCCGCCTGAAGGCGGGGCTACGAGCGGAGTGGGACTACGAACTGGGGCAGGGTTTGTTTATACAAATCGCGTGATGCCCGGCCGCGCGATTACCACTTCAGGTGCTGAGCCCCATTGATAGGCCGGCGGTGTTAGGTTTTCCGAGGAGTTCATCGCTTGTTCCCATGTGATCTCCTGGCCGGTGTACGATGCCATCCTTCCCATGATCGCCAGCAGCGTGCTGTGGGCCATGTATTGGCCGTTGTTGATCGGATTGCCTGTGCGAATGCCGGCGAACAGTTCGTCGTGTTCGACCTGATACATGTTCTTAACCGGACCGTCAAACTGCCAAGTGGTGTCGGTAGTGATGTCCAGTTTTTTCTCGGATACCGTCGCACGCCCTTTGGACCCGATCGCATAAGCTGACATGTCGTTTTTACATCCTTTCTGCTGACGACAATTGCTGAACAATCGAGTTCCGTTCTCGTATTCGTAGGTGACACTGTGGTGGTCGTAAATGTTGCCATACATCGGTTCGGTTCTGACCTGGCGACCGCCCATGCCGATCGCTTTGGTCGGATATCCATTCATGACCCACGCAGCGACATCAAGATAATGCACGTGTTGTTCGACATTAAAATCGCCCGACAGCCAAGTGAAGTAGTACCAGTTGTGCATCTGCCAATGCATGTCGGTCCAATGTTCCTTACGAGGTTTCACCCAGATGGAACCGCGATAATCGTTGGCGATCAATGTATGAATGTCGCCGATCGCTCCATCGTGCAGTCGTTTTACCGTCTCGCGAAATCCGGCGTCATAGCGGATACAAAGCCCGGAAACGACCGACAGATTTTTCCGCTTTGCTGCGGCGCAAGTTTCCAGCACTGACTTGACGCCCGGAGCATCGACCGCGACCGGTTTTTCGGCAAATACGTGCTTCCCCGCATCAATCGCGGCTTTCAAATGCAGCGGCCGAAAATGAGGCGGGGTGGTCAACAAGACAACGTCTACGTCGGTTGCCAACAGCGATTGGTAGGCATCGAAACCGTCGAATTGCCGTTCCGGCGGGACGTCGATCTTGTCGGCAAGTTCAGGAACGGCCAACAACGACTTTAAACTGATTTGCAACGGTTCATCAAACACGTCCGCCATGGCAACCAGTTTGACTCGCGGGTCGGCCATCAACGCTTGCCTAGCCGCACCCGTGCCACGTCCCCCGCAACCGATCAATCCGACCCGCAGCGTATCGTCACCATTCGCGGCGTGTACCGACCGGGGCAATGTGATCGCACTGGTGCCAATCGCTGTCGTGCCGATCACTGCCGTACTCACCGCAGACGACATCGACGCTTGTAGGAATTGACGGCGTGATGATTCTTGCGAAGGCCGCGAAGTCTCAACCGCAGTGCTTGGGGTGGTCTGGTCGGTCATGTCAGAGGCTGTGGTGGGATTGAAGAGTGGCGGGATTTGGGCGATGGCGAACAAAGTCGATTGTACCGTGATGACGCATCCTGCATCAGTCACGCAGCGTTACGAAGGCCGATCTGCGTGCAGACCCGCAATGACGGTTTCAATAAACTCGCGCGCCCGACTGGCCAATGCGTCGATCGCTTCCGGTTGGGTTGGCCTGGGCAGCATCGGCGCGGAAATGTTTTCAAAACAAAGCGGCATACTCCGCCCGGTAAACGCGACAGGTTGCAGCAATCGATAATGATCGATCTCGCCAAAGCCGGGACCACAATCTTGGTCTACCGGCCAATTCCGATGATCTTTGATACAGAAACTGTAAACGTCGCTTGCACACTCATTGATATCGGGAATCGGATCAACATCCAAATAATCCATCACGTTGCCGGCATCATAATTGACTTTCACATTCGGATGATCGACCTCGCGAATGATCTCCGCGCATGCTTTTCCGGTGCCCGTCGATCCGCCGTGTTGCTTTACGACCAGCGTCACGCCATGGTCGCGAGCGATCGACCCGAGTTGTTTAAACCGCTCGATCCAAATGTCACGTTTGCCGCGGCTGGTGTGACCAAACGTTAATACTTGAGGAATCTTGGCGGCGCTGGCTTGCTTGATTCGATTGGTAAGTACTTCCAAGCCATCAGCTGCTTCGGGATAAACCGTCGAAAACATCATCAACGGTTCCAGCCCAAAATCACGACAAACTTTTGCAAGTTCTTTCGCCTTGTCTACCGTGGCGTCGGCTGGCACCACAGGAACGCGTTCACCACCAGCGGTTTCTTGATGCGTTGTACCCCAAGCGACATAGCGAAAACCGGCCGACTGGATCCCCGTCAACGCTCGTCGGAGCGGAAAGGATGAATAGG
>DNWZ01000296.1 GCA_003506095.1 Planctomycetaceae bacterium
TTTTCCCGCGAATTTTCTTGGCCCAGTAGCCTCGTTTATGCGGATAAAGTGGAAATCCTGGATACGGCTTTTTGGGGTGTTCAACGGTTGTCATACGTGTATCATACCGACGTCATTGACACGTCTGGTCAATACGCTGGCGTACAAACGGGCGTACTGAAAAAAACGTGTCGAAAAAAAAGATCGTTCAGACTGTTACGAAAAACCAACGTTTTGCGGTCTGAAACGAAACGCCAGAGGGCGTAGCTCAGTCGGNNCTGGGTTCGAGTCCCAGCGCCCTCACTTTGTTCTTGCCAATGTTTGTGAACGTTGGATCATTCCGTCGGTTTCGGCGGTTTTAATTGCAACCCCGTCGCAACTGCGAAACGGTAGTTTGACTGAGAAATACGGTCGGCAGTCTGAGTAAATCCGACTGCATAAACTGCCGGTTGAGGTTTGGTGGGTTGACTGGCACTTATGCCAGTATCTCGTCAATCACTCGGCCGTGGTCGATGTCGAGTCGTTTTCGACCAGGGATTTCTAGGCGGCGATTGTCTAGACCCAGCAGATGCAGCACCGTGGCGTGAAGATCCGTGACGTAGTGCCCCTCGCCCAGCGCGTGATATCCAAGTTCGTCGGTCGCGCCGTGAATGTGGCCACGTTTGAGCCCCGCACCGGCCATCCAAATCGTAAAGCCGTTGGGATGATGATCGCGGCCGGTGTTGCCGCCACCACGCAATTCGAGGCCCGGTGTGCGCCCAAACTCGGTGGCAAACACGACGACAACATCGTCCATCAACCCACGCTGTTTCAAATCTTGAATCAGTCCGGCGACGGGCAGGTCAACGTTTTCGCATAGTCGCGTGTGATTTTCTTTCAGCTTTTGGTGCGAGTCCCACGAACCATAGGACGACGGGAAAACCTGCACAAATCGCACGCCTCGTTCGACCAAACGTCGGGCGGCCAGCAACTGCTTGCCGGCTACTTTCGTCGCATCGTTATCCAACCCGTACAGCTTTGTCGTGGCCTCGGTTTCCTTCGCCAAGTCGATCGCTTCAGGCACCGCGGCCTGCATTCGAAACGCCAGTTCATAGGATCGGATTCGCGCTCGCAAATCTTGGTCTTCGGGATACTCCACCGCAGCCAACTCGTTCAAGCGCCCGATCGCCTGATACTCCAACTGCTGCTGGGCGAGCGTCTGGCCACCGTGTCGTTGTGCGAATGGCAACGGATTGGCCGGGTCGAGCGATAGCGGAATCCCTGCGTACTGCGGCCCTAAGTAAAGCGCGTCGATCGATTCCCGCGTGTCCGACCGCGTCGGGCCGCCGAGCACGACGAACTCAGGCAGGTTGTCGTTCAACGATCCGAGCCCATAACTGGCCCAGGCACCAATGCTTGGTTGCGTTTCGTCCAGCTTATGACGTCCGGTATGAAATTGGTTTTCGGCGGCGTGGTCGTTGTCGGTCGTCCACATGTTGCGAACGAAACAAAGGTCGTCAACATGCTTTGCAAGATGCGGCCACCAGTCGGTGATCTCGACACCGATTTCGCCATGCTGCTTCCAACCAACTTGCATCGGGAAAATCGTCGGATACACGTCACGCACGTTGATCTCTTCCGACGGAACCGAACGAAAGCGTTTCTTCTGCAGCGGCGAATTGACCGGATTCTCGATCGGCGTTTTGTCGAATGTCATCCCAGAATACTGATTCAGCGCAGGCTTGGGATCGAACGTCTCCATGTGGCTGTAGCCGCCCGAAAGAAAAATCCAGATCACCGACTTCGCCCGGGGCGGAAAATGCGTTTGGCCAGCCGTACCTTCCGACGATGGCTCGGCCGATGGCTCAGACGCATGGACGATGCCGTCGTCGGCCAACATCGCTCCCAGAGCCATGCCGGCCATGCCCATGCCAAGATCCGATAGAAACGCTTTGCGTCGAATTCGCATCACTTTATCTCACTGTCACAAAGTCGTTATGGTTAAGCAGGATTCTCGCTAGGCTCTCACGAGCCTGTGTGATTGCGGCGGCGGATTGCGGATCAGCGGCCAGTTGTTGTTGCTGGTCAACGATTTCGCTGCAGATCCGACGCTCGTCCTCGCTCGGCGCGCGGCCGAGAATCCGCACGAAGCTGCTGTCGATGAACCGCTGTGTGTTGTCGCCCTCGGCCTGCAGGGCGTTGACAATCGCCACGCTCGACTGGTGAACCAGTTCACTGTTGGTCAACGCCAAGGCCTGCTGTGGGACGATGCTGGAAGAGCGACGGTAGCAGTCCAGCGGATCGGGCGCGTCGAACAGCTCGCCGATCGCGCTCTTGCCGCCCGCTTCCGGATAACTGCTGTAGTACAACGTGCGTCGATGGGTGGTCAGGGCGTCCTTGTTTTCCAGTTCGATGCCGCCTTGAGTCAGGTCGAGCCGGCCGGCAACGTACAGCAGGCTGTCGCGCACGACTTCCGATTCCATCCGCCACGAGTTCATCCGCCAAAGCAGCCGGTTTTCGGGATCGGCTGTGACCGATTCGCCAGCGTCACCGACTGAAGAGACTCGGCGATAGGCGTCGCTGGTGACGATCAATCGGTGCAGATGCTTCATGTCCCAGCCCGATTCCATGAACTCGACCGCCAACCAGTCGAGCAATTCTGGGTGCGTGGGCTTTGTCCCGTTGCGGCCAAAATCGTAGACGCTGGCAACCAGCGGCGAACGAAAATGACGCGCCCAAATGTGGTTCACCGCGACGCGCGCGGCCAGCGGGTTGTCACGCGAAGTAACCCACAAGGCGAGCGCTCGGCGGCGACCGGTGCTTTCCCGAGGGAACTGAACCGACAGCGGTGCGTAGGTTTCGGCCAGCGCCTGGTCGTCCAATGCCGCTTGAGCGACCTCAACGGCCGCTCGCGCCGACTGCAACGTCTTCTTTGCCGCTTCGATCTCTTTGCCACGATTGGCGTCATCAATCGGTTTCGCTTCGGCTTCTAACATGGCAACTTCCTGAGCCAAAAGATCGCTTTCGCAACGCAACCGTTTCGCCTGTCGCTCGGCGGTGCTGGCGATCCGCATCAAGTTCGCCAGCTCTTCCGCAGGTCGCGGATCGATGTATTTGGCCCGTTCAGCCGCGATGCGGGACTGCAGACTTGCCAGATCGGCCTGGGCCGCCGCCAATCGAGTTTCGGCCGCTTGGCGTCGTAACAAAGGGGCATTTGATTTTCGACGAACCATTTGCAAATGCTCCGCCGCGTCACGCAATTGCTGATTGCCCGCTGTTCGCGAAACGACCACCAAACCGCCGCTTTCGCAAAACGTCGATCGGCTCCAACCTTCGATTCCCGCCGCCGTCGCGCCATCGGTATACGTGGGCGGTTCGAAGTCCAGCGTGATCAATCGCGATGCAGGATCACTGGCCAGCATCGGTGCCGTGACATCGATGTTGTCGACCATCACCACACTGCCCGGCCGCGCGTCCAAAGCGATCGTCTGGATGTCATTGCCAAGCGGAGTCCAACCGCCAAGCTTGGTCGAAACGCGATCGACTATCAGGACGGAATCGGCCACCGAGTGGATCGTCAGCAGCGCTTCGTCGGACGTCGGATGAAGTGCCAACGAAACCTGAAAGCGGGACTGTCCGGCGGCGATGTCATACCGTGCGATTTCCATCGGCACATCCTCGCCGGTCTTATAAGTTAAGATGCGCCCTTGGTCCCAACCCACGTATCCAGCCGTCAAACCTTTTTGGTTGTCCTTGACCAATTGGAAGTTGAAGTGGGCATCGCGAACAATCACCAGCTCAAAAGAAATCGTTAGGCCATCGTCGATTGCGGCCAGCGACTTCAAGCCGTTTTGCACAATCGCGCGGCCCTGAGCAGCATCGATCAACAGCGATTGCTCGCCAGCAATTGCCGCCGGTTGCCCCGCCGCCTCCGCTCGCTCGATCGCCGTCGCATAGGCCGCTTCGGCCTGCTTCAGTTCGTCTGTCGGCGAGTCATCGACAATCGGCGTGCTAGCCAGAACCGCTTCACACTTCGCCACATCATCCTGCGCAGCGGCCAACATCGTTGTTTGAACATCCGCACGCAGCCCTGGATACCAGGCCAAAGGCGGCAACGGAACCGGTTCGATTTTCAACCCGTCTGGATGCAGGATCGCAGGCACACCCGGCGCGATCGTACCTCGCTCCGTCACCCGATTCCGCTCATCGCCGCCGGTGTAAAACCAAGTTGGGGCATCGGGCTGGCGATCATACACACGCACCGCCCCCAACCGCTGCACGCTTCCCGCGCCGCCGTACTTGTATTCTTGAAACGCCCCCGGATCGGCCTCGCCCGCGACACGATCTTGCCGGATAAAGATCGGTTCAAAAAATGCACGCATCCGGAAGTAGTCGTCGTGTTCGATCGGATCGTATTTATGGTCGTGGCAATGGGCACAATTGAACGTTAGCCCCAAGAATGCCTTGCCGGTGTGTTCCACCGTATTTCGCATCCAATCATTCGGATTTAGCGAATAGTAGTTGCGGATCAGGTAGCCGGTCGCAACGCCAGCGTCGTAGTCGTCCGGCACGATTTCATCGGCGGCCAGCATTTCCTGCAGCATCCGATCGTAGCCTTTGCCGTCGTTCAACGAACGGACGATCCAATCTCGCCAGCGGAAAAGTTGCGAAGCACTATTTCTCACATCACCAGCGTCGCGACGTCCGTACCAATCGCTGTATCGCCAGATATCCATCCAGTGTCGCCCCCAACGCTCGCCATGCCGGTCGTCCCCCAGCAATCGATCGACAACCTTGTCGTAGGCATCCGGCGAATCATCGCCAAGAAACGCCTGCAATTCGTCCGGCGTCGGCGGCAACCCGATCAGATCAAGGTAAACCCTTCGCAGAAGCACCTGTTTCGCCGCCGCTGGACGAGGCGTCAGACCATGCCGCTCAAGTTCGGCAACCAAAAACGCATCGATCCGATTCGAACGGTTACCGCGATCGTCCCGCACCGGCATCGCATGTCGCTGCGGTGACTGAAAGGCCCAGTGCTCGCGTGGGTCGGTTTCCGCCTTTTCCGATTCCGGCGACTTTGCCCCATCGACGATCCAAGCCCTCAGCAATTCGATCTGCGCCGACGACAGCGGTTCTCCTTCGGGTGGCATCCGCTCCGATGCGTCACTGGCCAAAACCCGCTCCAGCAACAGGCTCTGATCGGGCATCGCCACCTTGACCGCTGCTCCACCGTCGCCACCTAAGCGAATCGAACCGCCCGTATCGAGCCGTAACGACGCCTCCTGCTTCAATGCACCATGACAAGCATAGCACCTCGCCTGGAGCATCGGCTTTATATCACGCTCGTAATCGACACCTTCTGCTATCGCAATCCGCGATGAATCAATCGCCAGGATCACGGTGCCTGCTAAAATCGTTATTGCAAGAAATCGACTGGTCGTCATAACGGTCCATCCTCCTAATCTTCATTTCGGATTGGCCAGTTCGATGACGAGTATAGCAAAGTGCAGGGCTTGGTTGCGAAATCCAGAGCGGCTGTATCAGAAAAGGTTTAGCACCAAGCCGATCCTAAAAGAATACAGTCTCGCGGGCCAACCCTCAGCGTCTCGTAGGCGATCTCAGAAACTCGTAAAGACGCAAAAATCTCAACCCGCTTAGAGACGGATGTTAACCCTTGGCCTTAGCATGGCGTTGAAACAATACCAGGTCAAAGTTCCAGCCATTGTCCGTGACCAGTTGCCCGACAAGGTCCTTCACATCCGCCGGTGTAAACTGGTAATCGACGACTTCACCGACGCTGAAATCGGGCCGCACACCCCAACGATGCTCCGCACGACGTCCCCACAACTCAAAACCGCTTGAAGCATGACTCTTCACGACCAGCCCACCGCCACCAGCAACTTTTCTCCCCTCTACCAACTGCTCAGAGTAACGGACGGTGGTTGTCGGTTCATCCAACGTCAACCAAGCGTTATAGGTTACCTTTTCAGAAGCGGGGCCCAACACTTCAATCCATTTTGCATCTGCAACGCACCACTGGATCGCCAGACATGCCTCCGATGACACACTCAGTTGAAATGGATGCTCGGGCCGATTCAATTGCATTAAAAGATTTTCCAATTCATCTTTAGAAACCGGCAATACACCTTCGCGCGCTGAGCGATGCATACCACGCTTTGCAAAGTTTACAGCCCAGACGGTGACTGCGATCGCAAATAAAAATGCTAGAACACCAATAACAATTCCCGCAATAACCATAGGCTCCATGACGAAGTTTCCCTAAATCAGAGTTGTTGACACAAAAGACCTGTTACCTGCTTTACAGCTAGGCTTTCACATCAATTCTTAATGAGCGTAAGCGAGCGGGCCTTCTGCAACTTTCTTTTCAACAATCAAAGGACGGTACTTCCCACGACGATAAGTTTCGGTGTGCAAAATGATTCGCTCCTTTTCTTCCGTCCCATTTTCCAATTCAGTCGCTAAGCCTGTATAGCTATAAAACGTCACAACAGCTTTGTCTTTGCTCATGCGAACTTCGGGCCTCCAATTCGTCGGCTTGGGGACATTCCACATCCATTCTTCTGCTTTGCTCTCAGGATACAATGCGATGGGGTTTTCTTCGGATCGCTGGCGTTGATTCCATGGCGTATCGTCCAAGACGACATTCATTCCCCAGCGGATCCCGTGCCATCCCGCGTTAAACTCTTTAAACTCGCGACGCAAAATCGAAGCATGCAAATATGACTGTGGGGAATCATCTCCCGTGATTGCTTCCATCAAGTCATCCAACGCGTCCCAAGGTTTAGGCGGCTTGAGAAAGTGAGATTCAATTCGAGGACAATCGGCCGGCTCAGGAAAGTCAGCGTCCGCAGGAAGTGCCCAAACAAAACCGTTGGTGTTTGCATCTTCCTTGAATACATACGCTCGCAGAACATGCCCATCTCGCAAACGCAGTTTCGGGAAAACCGACAGCATGCGGGCCGGATCGATTCGACTCTTCGACCAACCATCGGGCGTCTCTTCGGGCAATTGCGACAGTGCATTGAGCTTTTTTCGCCATTGATCGATCTCAGATGCCGAAAATTGCAAAACGGTTTCGTCACCTGCATCGTTATGCGAATTGCGTGGAATCCGGTCTACGAAAGAAACGATCGGCCTGCCATCAAGCCATACATTATCAGTGCCCACCTTCTCGGGTCTAGCGTTCAATTTCAACTGCGGCAGCGCCTGCCGTATCGCAATCAACCCTGCCTGAGTGACCCGTGTCCCTTCCAAATCGAGGTATCGCAAGTTTTTGCATTTAGCCAACTTGGCCAAACCGATGTTGGTAACCTTGGTATTTGCAAGCGACAAATATTCCAAGCCGCTGATCTTCGCTAATTCGTCGATCCCCGCATCGGAGACAGGCGTCCCCGAGAGGCTGACCTGTCTTAAACTCGGAAAGAAGGCAAAGAAACGAGTCCAGTCATCTTGAAAATGCTCAAGCCCCGCAGCATCGATCATCGTTACCGGGGTCCCAGGCAAACGATCATCATAATGAATCAGTATGCCCCCAAACGATTTTAGCTTTAACAGTGCTTGTTCGGTTGACAGTGTCTCCGCTGGCGAGTTTTTTCCACCAACCACTTGGCCAACAGATTCCGTGCCCCAAGCAAACAACCCAGCCATCACCACAATCATCCGCAGCATTGATTTGCAGGTATTCATTTGAGCAACTCTTGTAATAGTGACGGGCACCTCGCCTAGGGGTGTGGCCCTAATTACACAGAGGTGCCTGTTGCAGCCTATCAAAAACCGTCGATTATATTATAACCGAAATCCCTTTGGGTTTTGGGGGATAGGCGATATTCTCTTCTGTTCCCAGACAGGCAGTTAGCGGTGCTGCTCAGATGGTTTGTGGATGAACGCTTCGCGAGGTGGCGGGAATTGCATGAGGGCAGTGACTAAGCCTATAGACTTTGGCGAATGCCTTCTTAACTGTGGAGATCAGACTGCCAGCCTCTTGTAATAACGCCTTCGTTTCCGAAGTTCGGCTTGCCGCTGATGGTCATGATCTCGCCATAACCGAGCATCCATGGCGTCCAATTCTCGGGGGTCAGCCCCAATAAGTGTCCTGCTAAGGCAGCGATCGGTCCGCTGTGCGTAACGGCGAGCACGGGCTTTGACATCAGTGAATCATCCTGACTGCATTGCTGGTACCAATGAACCACCCGCATTTGCAATTCAGTTGTCGTTTCCCCGCCAGGCGGGCGATACGTATCGGGTTTGTCGATCAGCCCATGAAAGTTGTCGGGATCGCTTGAGTAGGCATCGTCCCACGTCATTCCTTCCCACTGGCCGAAGTTGCGTTCACGAAGCCGCACGTCTTCCACGACGTCACACGCCTGCTGACCATAGACAATCTCCCTCACTCGCCCAGCCAGCCAACTCGACCGACTCAGGCCGCTGTGGAAGATGGTTGCCGGACGCAGCGACGCAAGTTGCAGAATCAAAGGTTCCGACTCGGCCATCCACCGCTCACACAACGGAACATCTTGGCACCCATAACAAATCCCTTTCCACTGTGCCGAAATGGCTCCATGGCGAACCAGGATGAATCGATTGCGAACGATTTCCAATGACATCAGCAATCATTGCCCAAAGCGAGATACGGCAACCAGAAGTACAACCAGCTGCACCAGATAACCACTGCACCCCAGCAGGTCGCCGGTTGATCCACCCACACGGCGCAGCACCTGCAAACGATAGATCGCCAGCACGATTCCAGAAACTGCTATCGAGATTGCGACGCCGATCGGGTCGATCACAATCCATCCAATTACCGTGGGCAAACCGATCATCGCGGCAAAAAGGATCGCGCGGCCAGTCTTCTGTCCAGCCACGGTGCGAGCGAGCGTTTGGCGATCTTCGATCGGTGCAAGCGTATGCATTAACCAAAGCATCGCCCATCGCCCGATTGCGCCTGATGCGACCAGCGATATCACAAATAACTCATAGCGCTGTTCCGCCAGGGCAACCAAACAATAGAATCGACAGAGTAGACCGAGCGTTAGTCCGAGCGTCCCATAAGTCCCCAGGCGACTATCTTTTAATATTTCCAATATTTGTTGGCGAGTCCAACCGCCGCCTAACGCGTCGCAGGTATCGGCAAGCGCGTCTTCATGAAACGCGCCTGTCAACATCGCTTCAAACGCTAAACCGATAATCACAGCGAGCTCAATAGGTAACCCACTGAACAACAAAAGAATCACTAACGAAGTGGTTGCCGCAATCAGCCCGCCAATCAAGGGAAAGTAGATCACGCCGCGTGCGAGTGCCTCTTGATAACGTTCGGGATGATCTGGCACTAGTCGCAAGTTGATCGGAATGCGTGTCAAAAACTGCACGGCGGCTAAGAACGCTTCGTACTGGATTTTTACGAATGATTGACGCGGTTGAAGATCGGACACGAATCGGTTCCTAAGTCACATCGTCAAGCTTTGCCATTTGCGTCACCATAGCGACTGCTGTATCGAGCAGTGGCATCAACAGGATCGCGCCGGTGCCTTCGCCGAGCCGCAGATTCCAATCGAGAAATGGCGATAAGCCTAGATACTGGAGCGCCTTGACGTGGCCAGGTTCGGCCGAAAGGTGCGAAGCGATCATCGATCTCGCAGTACCGGGACACAATCTTTCTGCCAATAAGGCTGCGGCCGTTGCGATAAAGCCGTCGAGCACAACGACCAGCCGCCGCTGAGCGGCACGAACGAAGAATGCCGACATAGCAACAATCTCAAAACCTCCTACTTCGCAAGCGACTCCCTTCCAGTCTTCTTTTTCGACCCATGGTATCGCTCGCCGCGTCGCTTGCGTCACAATCGCATGCTTGATCTTCAGTCCTTCATCATCGACGCCAGCACCGCGGCCGACCGATTCTTCGGGCGATACGCCACAGAGTAGCGTGATCAGACAGGATGCCGATGTGGTGTTGCCAATTCCCATTTCTCCTGCGGCAACAACCGCATACTGCTCATTCGCGGCAGCGTCCGCTTGAACCGTGCCGACTCGCCATGCGGCAAGAAACTGGGTTCGTGACATCGCTGGCCCCAAAGATAAATCATGTGTGCCTGCCGCAACCGGATAAGACCAGAAAGTCGATTGTGAACCTTGAACGAAATCTGCCTTAACCTTGGGTGAGTGCAAACAACCGACATCGACGACTCGATAATCGGTATCACAGGCACGCGACATCACGCCGCTGGCCGATTTCCGCTTCGCCATCACCCCAACAACCATCGATGTCACTTCGCTCGGCCACGCCGTCACTCGCTGGGCAGCAACGCCATGGTCGGCCGCAAAGACGACAAGCCGACGTGGGCTGGCGGTTGGCGCAAGCGTGTTTTGGATCCGACAGAGTTCGAAGGCGAGGCGTTCCAGTTCGCCCAAACTGCCCGGTGGCTTGCACAACGAATTGAGGTGCGATCGGATCGCTTCGGCTGGCAACCTCTGCGAAGTCGCCCGGTCGATCGTTGCATCCAAGATTTCAAGTTTTTCACGGTCGCTGGCAGTCGACCAGCGACTGATTTCATCAAGCGATCGCAGGCAGCCTTCACAGGCACCATCAGCGGCGACAGTGCAAACACCGATACAGGGGGACGGGATAGGCATTCAAAAACCGGGATGAAGACCGCGAGAAACAAAACGATACTGCTAATAGCATCCTAGCGCGGATGTCGAGTGCGGTTCGAAGTCGATTCTGACCACAATTCTCAGAAATACTATCTCCCTTTTGAATTTCCATGGCGGTTGTCGCAGAAAGACGCACCCAACAGAAAGGGTTGATTTGAGCTTTTTGTCGAGAGAATCGCCGGTTGACTTTCCCGATTGTTGCCATACACTCTTCGATGGACTCAGGTGCCGGGCTGGCGTGTGGCTAGTTCGGAGAATAGGGAAAACGGTGTAAATCCGTTGCGGTCCCGCCGCTGTAACCGGAAACGACGTTCACATTTGCCACTGCGATTCTAGGAATTGTGGGAAGGCGTGATCGAAGGCTGACCCGGAAGTCAGAAGACCTGCCTGATCGTCTGTTGAATCAGTGGTAGTGCCCTCGGGGAATTGGGCATTGTTGCGAAGCGTTGCTTTCTAACTTCGTCTAGGCATCGGGTGCTGCTGCGCACTTGCCAAACCGAATGACGGCGATTTCGTCGACGGTGTTTCCATTGCTGATGGCTGCTGCGCTGAAGGTTCGCCTTCCCATCATCGAGGAATTAATGATGAAGTTTACAGCCGTTGGCAAGCGCGGGTTTACGCTTGTGGAACTCCTTGTCGTAATCGCGATCATTGGGGTTATGGTCAGTCTTCTGCTTCCAGCCGTCCAAGCGGCGCGCGAAGCCGCGCGGAGGATGCAATGTGGCAATAACCTTAAACAGATTGGGCTTGCGCTGCACAATTACGAATCTGCGCACAAGGCTTTTCCGGCGCAGTCTTTGGGCCCCGAACCCGGCATCCATTTCAACGCTCGTCGTGGCAGTTGGTTCACGTCGATCCTTCCGTTCATGGAGCAGAACACGCTAGCCGACCAATACGATTGGCGGTTCAATTGGCACGACGCGAACAACTCCACGGCGGCAATGACCGACGTTCCAACGTTTCGCTGTCCTAGTGCACCCGATCGACGCGGATTCGAATGGGCGGTATTGATCAATTATGCCAATGCGACCACCACGTCGATGACAACATCGCCAAGAGATTTCTACTATGGCGCGATCACGGACTATGCGAACGTTGGCGGTATCAGTTCACAACTGAACAATGCATTGCCGGCACACCAACGACTGGGTGATCCGCTAAACAGTGGCATCCTTAAATCGAGAGCCGTCAAGCTGGCAGAGGTCACCGACGGACTGTCAAACACAATCCTCATTGTCGAGTGCGCCGGACGTCCGGATCTATTTCAAAACGGTCGCCTTATTCCGGATGGTACAATGCCTAAAACATGGAGCGGGACCGCAAGCGTGACACGGCCGTTTCCAACAGGCGGCGTTTGGGCGAGCCACAACAAAGGTTTTCTGATCGACGGGGCGCAAGTGGATGGCAACACAGCCATCCGTCCAGGAACCTGCTCCGTGAATTGCAGTAATGATAATGAAGTTTACTCGTTTCATCCTGGCGGCGCTAATGTTTTGATGACCGATGGCTCTGTCTCGTTCATCACGGCTTCCTTGCCGATTGAACAGTTGGCCGCAATGGTGAGTCGCAACGGAAGCGAAGTAGTCACGCACCCATGACCGGCCAGTCGCCGCGAGGCAAAACACTGATGATTCAGGGCACCAGTTCCTCGGCCGGCAAAAGTTTGCTGGTCGCGGCGCTGTGCCGTTGCTTCGCGCGGCGAGGCGTTCGCGTGGCACCGTTCAAGGCGCAAAATATGTCCAATAACGCAGCCGTCTGCGCAGACGGCTCGGAGATCGGACGTTCGCAAGCCTTGCAAGCGATCGCCGCTGCGGTGCCACCGCACGCCGATATGAATCCGATCCTGCTGAAGCCCGAAGGTGACACGCATTCACAAGTCATCGTCAACGGCCGGCCTTATCGATCGCTCGGCGCATCGGAGTATTTTAAACGCAAGATGGAGTTTTGGCCTGCCGTCACCGGTGCGCTCGATCGACTTCGCGACGAGTATGACCTGGTGATCATCGAAGGTGCTGGCAGTCCCGCCGAATTAAACTTAGTCGACGTCGAAATCGTCAACATGGCGGTCGCTCGCTATTGCCAATCGCCGGTCGTGCTGGTCGGCGATATCGAACGCGGCGGTGTATTCGCACAGTTGCTTGGGACGCTGTGGCTGCTTTCGCCCGAAGAACGTTCGCTGGTCAAAGGTTTGATCGTCAATAAGTTCCGAGGTGACCTGCGATTGTTCGATCGAGGTGTCGAGTTGTTAGAAGAGCGCGGTGGTACACCCGTGCTGGGTGTGTTGCCTTGGATCAAAAACTTGCAACTGCCCGAAGAGGACGCCGTGGCGCTGTTGGATCGTCGCTCGCGTGGCGAAACAGCCAACCAAGACGGAACATTCAAACTAGACATCGCTGTCATCCGCTTTCCCCATATCGCAAACTTTGATGATTTCGATCCGCTGGAAAACGAATCGACCGTCGAACTTCGCTACGTCGATTCGCCGGACCAACTCGGTGTGCCCGATGTCATCATCCTGCCAGGAACCAAAAACACGATCGGTGACCTGCAGTGGATGCGTGAAACGGGGCTTGCCAATGCGATTGTCGATCTTGCACACCAACAAGTGCGGATTGTCGGCATCTGTGGTGGATATCAAATCCTGGGGCAACGGATCCACAATCCACACGGGTTTGAAACTGCTAAGAAATCGTCAGCCGATGGCCTACGGTTGCTCGATGTCGAAACGACCTTTCAACACGAAAAGCAAACCTATCAAGTCACTGCCACCGTGTTGAATGATTCGATCACGCAAGAAAGCGCCGGCCTGCTGCTTCGTGGTTATGAGATCCACGTAGGGCAAACCGTCACGCGTTCACCCTGGTTAAGGATGACGCGCACCGGAGCGGCGATCGACCACGAAGTTCTCGACGGTTCGCGTTCGGACGACGGACACGTTTGGGGATGTTACCTTCATGGTATTTTTCACAACGACGCCTTTCGCCACGATTGGCTTCGCTCGCTCGGTGCGCCCCTAAGCGTCGAATCGAAAGCAAGCGATGCGATCGAAGCGTCGCTGGAACGATTAGCCGATGCCTTTGAATCGCACAT